>NZ_JBPYDC010000004.1:0-177987 GCF_051847575.1 Psychrobacter sp. 1U2 | reverse complement strand
GATCAATACCAACTTGACCATCACCGCACTGAGTCTTTGGAAACTCTTTAACGGTGATACAGGCGTACCAGTGGCCATGATTGTCTTGTACCAACTCACAGGTATTGATGTTGTATAGGGCTAGATTATAGCTATCCCACAAATCAATGATCAGCTTTTTACCCTTAGTAAGGCTTAGCTGAATGGTGGATTTTAAACTCTTTTTACCTGACTTTTTAACACCAAGATATTTTATAGCGGATTTCTTAAAAGGAATCCAGCCCAAACTTCTTCTCTTGGCTTTAGGATTATTGGTACGCCAGTTGAGTTTGGCTTTTTTAAATTGTTTGCGAGCCTTAGCATGGGTTTCGGTCACTGCTTGCAAGGTTTGGCTATGCAGATTTAGGTATTCACCACTGCCTTTGGTGTAAGCGGCCAAGTCATAAGCTGAAAAGAATTTTCCTGTGCGCTTGAGGTGTTTAAAACTTAGTTCGATGACGTAATTCCAGACAAAGTTAACCGACCCAGCTAAGATATTTAGCTGAGCGGTATGTTTGTCTTTGATGCGCAGTTTGAGCGTTTTCATGGGGTGATTATGATCTTAATGCATTTGGTTATCAAGGTGTTCGCAATATTGTGCGACAACAGTTGACGCCTGATATCCACGCCCTGGAAGGATGTGGTTTTACGGCGCTGGATGATAAAAAAATCCGGTCACTTAACCAAGTGACCGGATTTTTAGTGTTTGGTGGAGATGGCGGGAGTTGAACCCGCGTCCGCCAGCATTACGCTCATGAATCTACATGTTTAGTTTCTGTCTTTAGTTTTAGTCCGCACCGATCCGACAGTCAGGATGGATTGGACGATTCTCTACTTTTGAACCCAAGCGATTGAGACAATCTCTTGTGGCGAACCTATATACGGACGCTTCAACTGGGCTAACCAACTATAGGTAATCGGCAGCGCAGTAAGCAGGGTTTAAGCTGCTAGAGCGTAAGTTTCGTCGTTTGCGACTATAACAATATATGTTTGATTTACGAGAGGACATACACTCTCGACATGCATCATTGAGTTTCATCACCAGCGTCGAAGCCAGAACATCCCCAATAAGACTGAGTATTTTAGACTAACTTTAGCTTTGACTCAACCTATAAAAGATAGTTATTACATTAATTTACAGGTTGCTATTACATTTAAAGCTTATGCGTTTGCCTTAATTACTCTACTTACTATATAAGGTCAACTTACCTAGTTTCAATAGCTAGCAGCCTATTTTTAAAGGTTTATACCAAGACTTTATTCAACCATTTACCGATATTCTGGATTTGCGGCATACAGACTTGATGGGCCATCGGGTAAGTATGGTATTCAACGTTGTAGCCTTTATCCGTCAATAACTGTTGGGCTTGCTGACCTAACACCACTGGCACCACAGGATCTTGCATCCCGTGTTCAATGAGTATTGGCAAGTCTTTGTTAATATCGCTATATTTGAGGCTATCATTGGTCGCCAGATAGGTAGACAAAGTCATTAGCCCCGCCAAACGCTGTGGATAACCTAGCGCCACATGGTAAGCGACTGCCCCGCCCTGCGAGAACCCAGCAATAACGATATGTTCAGGTTTGACGCCGCGCTCAATCTCGCGCTGAATTAGATCGCGAATTTGCTGTGAGGATTTCTCGATTTGCGAGACATCGATTTTACGATCCAAGCTCATCTCAAGAATATCGTACCAAGCCGGCATCACCATGCCACCATTAATAGTTACGGGTATCTGCGGTGCATGCGGGAAAATAAAACGCACCGCCATATCATTATCGAGACCCAATTGCGGCACGACTGGCTCGAAGTCATGCCCACTGGCTCCGAGACCATGCAACCAAATCACCGCGCGATCAATGGGTTTGTTCGCAGGATTATGCTCTACCGTCACCACGTCCAAATAGTTACTCATACGATTTCCTTATTTAAATTAATACAAATTATCATTACCTACAAAATACCTTAAAAAATTTTGTGGTTTTTAGAATACTCATTATTCATGGATTTTTCATAACCTTTGCTTGCTTATTACATAGTCTTATCAGATTTCCATGCTAGGATAGTTTGATAAGCGGTGATGAATACTATTAGCGAATAGCGAATGTTCAACCCGCTCTAACAATTACCTCTATTTATGATGCTAGCCCGCGACTTTTCAATGGTCAAGCGTATAAATACGGTAGTTGTCTTTTAGACACAACCTAAAAATAATTAAGATAAATCTTATGACTCACATCCTACTAGTAGAAGATGATCCCGCCATTGCTATGTCGCTTAAAGTCACTTGTAAACGTGAAGGCTGGCAAATCACTTGGCTTGATAATGCTAGCAGTGTACTGCCGATGCTGCATCGTTTGCATAGCGCAGAGGCGCAAGAGTTATCAGCAATTATTTTGGATGTTGGGCTGCCAGACGGTGATGGCTTAAGCTTATGCCAACAAATTCGGCATGCGCCTGACCTGGGTAGTTTAAAAGATGTGCCGATTGTATTTTTGACGGCTCGTAGCGATGAGGTCGATCGTATATTGGGTTTAGAGATGGGTGGAGATGACTATTGTGCTAAACCTTTTAGCCCGCGAGAACTGGTTGCAAGATTAAAAGCGGTTTGGCGACGTGAACAGTTATCTCGTCAGCATTCAAAGGAGTCTGACAAGACAATTGATGATGTCAGCCCAGTCTCGGAAGCCCCTATCAGTTTTAGTTATAGCTCAGGAGACTGGCATTACCAGCCGCTAAACTATTCGCTCACTTGGGATAAGCAAAAACTAGAGCTGAGCAATACCGAGCGCAAAATCCTATTGGCTTTATTGCAAGCACCCAATCAAGTCTTTAGCCGTGAACAGCTCTTAAATGCCGTCAGTGACTATCCCGACCATCGTTTGGCTCGAACCATAGACAGTCATGTTAAATCTATTCGTAAGCAGCTGGCGAATATCCATCCTGATATCAATATCATTCATACCCACCGTGGTCTAGGCTATGGACTGTGCCCTGCCTAATGCTTAACTCTAAACATCACCATAACGATAATACAAAAGCTAATAGTAATGCCGATATGAGTCAAAACAATTGGTATACTAAGCTGCATCCAATGGGTACAGCTCAGCAGCAGGCTCAGCCTAAACAGCCGCTGAACTTGAGTATATTTTTTCGAATTTGGTTAGCGGTAGCTTTGATACTGATAGTCTCAGGTGTCGTGGTATTTACTCAGCTATTTGAGCACGTCAAGCCCACCGCGCAGCAAGTCATTGAAGATACTTTGCTTGATACCAGTAAAATGATGGCCGCCAATCTACAAGCCCCTGTACAATCAGGGCAAATATTAGATTCTGCTTATCAACAACAGCTAGATAGCGCTTTTATAGTGAAACCCGTTAGCCTGAAAGATCAAAATGTAAGGGGTAAAACGGCCAAAACCACTTATAACCTAGATAATGAGCCTGAATATAAGCAAAAAACAGCGAGTAGCTTTCGACTCTACGTTACCAATAGCCAAGGCATCGTTCTGTACGACTCCCTACCCACGTCTGATAATGCTGAAGGCGCAGACTATAGCCGCTGGAATGATGTTTATTTGACGATAAGAGGTCAATATGGCGCGCGCAGTACACCCGATACCAACAGCATCCGCGATAGCTCGATTATGTATGTGGCCCAGCCTATCAAGGATGCTTCAGGTCGCCTTATCGGTGTGGTGAGCGTCGGTAAACCGGTCGATAGCGTCTTGCCCTATCTCGATAACACTCGCCAGCGTATGCTGATCACGACTCTACTTATCAGTATGGTGTCGCTGATTTTGGCAGGGCTTGTCGCTTGGTGGCTGCAGCAAAGTATCAGTCTCGTCACTCGATACACTAGCTCGCTAGCCGAAGATACTCAAAAGCCATACTTTTATTTAGGTCATGAGCTTAATAGCTTGACAGATACTATCGAGACGATGAAACATCGGCTAGAAAATAGAGCCTACGTCAGCGACTACGTGCACACGTTGACTCATGAGCTAAAGAGTCCCCTAACTGCCATTCGCGCAAGCGGCGAGTTATTAGAAGATGACAATCTGGAGATTGAAGATAGGCATATGCTTAGCCAGGCGATTGGCGAGCAAAGTATTAAGATGCAGCAGCTCATTGATCGGCTGTTATTATTAGCCAAAGTTGAGCAACCCACTTTTAGATTAAATCGTCAAAATCTCTCGCTAATCCCTGTCATCACTAGCTTGATAAAAGATAGTAACGTTAAGATTCAGCAGCTTAATTTAGCCTCTATCAAACTTTCTATTGATAATAAGCTAATAAATCATTTTGCCCCTGAACAAGATTATGCGCCCGCTCTCTTAGCCAAAACTACCATTGCAGCCGATAGCTTTTGGTTAGTGCAGGCGTTGCAAAATGTCCTTGATAATGCTATTTATTTTGCTAGCAATGAAGTGAGTATCGAGGTGGCAACGACGCATAGTAGCGTTACGGTTGACATCTTTAATGATGGCCAGCCGCTTGCTGATTATGCTATTGCTAAAGCCTTTGATCGTTATTTTAGCCTATCGCATCAAAAACAATCGCCACAAACGAACGGTCATAATTTAAAAAAAGGTACGGGGCTCGGCTTAACTTTAGTCAAGCAAGTCATCGAACATCATGGTGGTACGGTAACTATTAGCAACGTTATGAGAGACTGTAACGATACAAGCAGTCAGGTTTCTGGTGTCATGGTTAGTATCACTCTACCTTTAGCAAGCGATTAAAACTTACCCAAACACAGTTTATAGAAAACGCTTTACTTGAAATCGCTTTTCACCAAAACTTCATCATTCTTGCACGGATTTTATACCTCAATATTCTACGATAGCCTTATCTAAACTTGCTATCTAAACTTGAGTGATATTCCCTATGAAAAAACTAATTCCGACTCATACCAAAGCTACTCATTCCACAAACGCTTACTTAGGTTATAGCCGTCAAGAGTGTCGCCAATTATTGGCGACGAATAATATTGAAAGTATTACTTTTGGACACTGGCTTGCGATCCCAAGTCAGCAGCTATTATTGGTTTTTAAACACCAGTGCTGCGTAGCCGTTGATTGTTATTCAAAAGTAGCTTGATAGAGGATAAAGCTAAGAGCATCTTAACTCCCTATGTATTACAATCACAAAAAAGCCTTTTACCTTTAATAAGAATCAATAAAGGTAAAAGGCTCGTTACACACTAAACGACTTTAAGCTATTTAGTAATCGATGCAATAGGTGCGACCACATCAGCGTTTTGACCGCGGTGACGTAGATAGTGATCGAGCAGTACGATCGCTAGCATCGCCTCAGCGATAGGCGTTGCTCGTACGCCAACGCAAGGATCATGACGGCCTTTGGTTAGCATATCTATCGCTTCACCATCAGTGTTAATACTTTTGCCAGGAGTGGTAATACTGGAAGTGGGTTTGAGCGCGATGCTGACGCTGATATCTTGTCCTGAGGAAATACCGCCTAAGATACCGCCTGCATGATTAGCAGTAAAGCCATCGGGGGTCATCTCATCGCGAGATTTGTGGCCGAACTGTCCGGCGACCGCCATACCATCACCGATCTCCACGCCTTTGACCGCATTGATGCTCATCATCGCATGGGCAATCTCAGCGTCCAGTCGATCAAATACCGGTTCACCAAGCCCAACCGGTACGCCACTTGCGATAATCTCAAGCTTAGCGCCGCAGCTGGTGCCTTCACGGCGTAGGCTATCGATTAAGGTCTCAAAGCGTGCGACTGCATTGCTATCAGCACAAAAGAACGGGTTGCTATTGACGTACTCCCAATCGATTTTGCTTGGATCTACCGCTTGGCTGTATTCATTGCCAATCTGCGTCACATGACCATGAATCTGTACACCTAAGCGCTCAGACAGATATTTCTTAGCGATAGCACCTGCTGCCACACGCATAGCAGTCTCGCGTGCTGATGAGCGCCCGCCGCCGCGATAATCGCGAAAGCCGTACTTCATGCTATAAGTATAATCGGCATGACCGGGGCGAAAAGTGTCTTTGATCTCGCTATAGTCTTTGGACTTTTGATTGGTATTACGTATCAGTAGGCCGATAGACGTACCTGTGGTTTTGCCTTCAAAAACGCCCGAGATGATCTCGACCTCATCAGACTCGCGGCGCTGGGTGGAATACTTAGAAGTCCCAGGCTTACGGCGATCCAAATCGACTTGCAAGTCCTCGCTAGATAACGCCATACCTGGCGGCACCCCATCGACGATAGCCATCAGGCCAGCCCCATGCGACTCTCCGCAAGTCGTGACACTAAAGAGTTTTCCTATACTATTGCCTGCCATGTCTATCCTTACACGCTTGATACTGCTTTGCAGTTAATATTGAGCTACTTTCACTCTTACAATCTTGATTTAACTTATCTCTTTACTCGTAAGAGTCGCCTATTATTGCACCTGATTACTCTCTAGAAGCTGTACATAATGGGCGAATGACTGGCGATGTTCCATCAGATCATTATAAGTCATAGCAAAGATACCGTGCCCCCCATGAGCGAACTTTAACCAATCAAACTGAATATCAGGATAAGCTTGCATTAGCGCCCATTCGCTATCGCCGACCTCACAGACCAGTAGACCCTCTGGCGTCAAATAATCAGCGGCTTCATATAAAATCTTGTGGACTAAATCTAGTCCGTCTTGACCAGCGGCTAACGCATGATCAGGCTCGTACAAAAACTCAGGTGGCAAATCGGCCATGATAGCCGCATCGACATAAGGCGGGTTAGTCACGATAAGCTCGTACTGATTATCGCTCGGCAGCTTAGCAAACAGATCAGACTCAATCACATTGATTTGATGCCCCAAATCATGATGATCAACATTGACCATCGCTACTTCAAGCGCCCCTTTGTCAATATCAGCGGCGTCTACCAAAGCATCGACAAAGCGCGTTGCTAAAGCAATAGCGATACAGCCCGAGCCGGTACATAAGTCCAAAATACGCTCAGGCTGCGTCAGCTGCTTCATCTCAAGACCGTGCTCAAAGAACTTAGTGGCTGACTCGCCTGCCTTCATATCGTTTATGCCATTAATACCAAGCGGCTTGGCAAGCTCATTGGCATCAAAATAAGGGTAAAACTGCTGACGGATGAGCTCCGCTATCGGCGAGCGCGGAATAAGTACGCGCTCATCGACATAAAAAGGCAAATCGCAGAAATAAGCTAAATTAATCAAGTAGCTCAGCGGCTTACGCTTAGCGATACGCGCTTCTAATAACTCTAATACTGCTTGCTTCTCTGAGCCAGTCAGGCGGCAGTCTAATATTTGCTCATTTGCTGACCAGTCAAGCGACAAAGAATGCAAAACAATAGCAGAAGCTTCAGCGAATTCGTCGGTCGTGCCTTGCGCTACCACGACATCATAGTTACGCAATTGCGTCACACAAAAACGAATAAAATCGCGAATCGTCATTAATTGCTGACGCGCTTCTTCAAGTTCACTATGAAAGTTAGCAAATTCGCTATGATCTGTGTCCTCAGCATTTAGCTCATGACCGTCATAGTCGTACTGATTCTGATTTTGCTGCTGAAAGTCTTCTGCGCTCATTATTTGCTCGTCTGACATACGGCCTCTTTGATTATTTGTTTAGTAGCTTTAAGATTTGTTTAGTAGCTTTAAGAGTAGTACTTGTAATTTAATGCATTATAAACTTAAACCGAATATGACGCCAATCAATCGAGCAACTGCCAAATCTAGCATCTAATAATAGCAGCAAACCTTAAGTGAAACTCTACTAAAGCCAAACTGTGCTTCTATACTAATCACTGTTACTATAGGAGGATATTTAGCTTGCGTCTTATCTTACTCTATCCTTGCTAAAATCTTGTTTTGCGCAATACAACCTTTAGTTTATGACTCAATTCTCTCTACCTAGTAATCAAAGCGTCAACGTCTGACGCCTATCCACTCATTACTACAGAAAGAGGGGCTAAAAGTTTGCGAAGCGTCCAGATTATGCGCATAATACCTCCATTATAACTACCACATTGTGACCTCTATGATGAAAATAAAACCTATTGTAATTGCAATCTCTATTGCCACGCTGAGTCTTAATGCCTTTGCTGCACCGACAGACAAGGCTCGTACTTTACCTGTAAATACTGTAGATAATCTACCGAATATCGAAAGCTTATCTGGTATTAACCTAGAAGAGAATCGTAGCAGCTCAGCAGACAATGGCACTCGTATTACCTTGCCAAATAATGCCGCAGTAAACAACGCTCAGCCGCAAGTGAGTACGCCATCAGCACCTGATAGAATGGGGCAACTGATTGATAGTAAGCGCGCCGCTCAGTCTAATATCGATACTGAGACAGCGTCTAACGCTGTTGCCGCTGATAATATGAGTGTAGAAGAACTCACTCGTAAAGACCAGCAGTCTGATATGACGGACGACATTAGTGACGGCCAAGCACTAGCAGGTCCTAGTAGTGCGACAGCCGATGCACCAAATTTTGAAGTGGCCAATAGTGCACAACTCCAAAACATCGGCGATGAGTCTGCTATTAAGAGCATCGAAGACAAAGACGGTAAGACTTATACCACGCTAGATCTATCTAATTATGCCAAGCAAGTAAATGGTTCGACTTGGTCACCTAATATGAACGTCAACTCAGCGATGACTATTAAATTGCAAGCACTGCTCGACTGGAACCATGCCTCTCCTGGCCCTATCGATGGTGGCTGGGGTATGAACAGTAAAAAGGCGCTAGTCAACTTTCAAAACATGAAAGGCCTGCCTGCTACTGGAAAAATGGACCAAAAGACCTGGAATGCTTTGATAAAAAACATTCCTGCGAATAAGCCAGTATTAGTAACTTATACGATTACCGAAGATGATGTAAAGACCAATTTTGCCACGCTGCCTTCTGGCTCTGAAGCAAAATCAAAAGTCAAAGGCCTCTATTACCAGGATATCAAAGAGATGCTAGGTGAGCGCTTCCATATGGATGTACGCTATCTCGATAAATTGAATAAAAATAAAGCTTATCAAGCGGGCGAAACTATCACAGTGTTGAACAATCGTGAGCCTCTCAATCAGCGTATCAACCGCATGGTCGCTAATAAAGCTGACAAGACTTTATATGCTTATAACGGTGATAAGCTAGTTGCCACTTACCCGACTACTATCGGTAGTACTAGCACCCCTTCCCCGCAAGGCAGCTTTAAGATTGTCAATAAAGTCAAAATGCCATGGTATAAAGCCACAGTCGGTGAAGGCAGCGCCAAAAAAATACACATGCTACCACCAGGACCTAATAGCCCAGTAGGGGTAGTATGGATGGGACTGTCAAAACCTTCTTATGGTATTCATGGCTCACCTAAGCCTGAAGGCATCAGTCGTCAAGCGTCAGCAGGTTGTGTGCGTTTGACTAACTGGGATGTGTTAGAAGTCTATGCCAATATCGAAAACGGTGCGACTGTCGAGCTGCAATAACTGCTAAGCTACGACAATACATCTGAAGTCAAAAGCAGTCCTTAATGACAACAAAAAACAGCCTTTCACAATAGGCTGTTTTTTGTTTAAATCATAACGTTTAGACTAAGAATTCCTGCTAGGTCTGTATGCTAGAATGACCTCAAAACATTTTTAGGCCTTATAGCCTTCTTCATTACCTGTGATGCTGCCTATTTTTTTAGTAAAGAACAGACCTACTGGAATAGCGACTAGTAGCCCTATAACTATGGCTATCTGAATATGCCGGATCTCGTTAAAGCCAGTCACTAAAGCGGCAATCATCAGTAAACCAACGATAACAGTAGCCGCCATAGAGTACACAACAGAGAGTAATGGCCAGTTCATAGTCTAATCCTTATGTTTTGTGTGGGTATACTTACTTTATACCTTAAACCCATACAAAAGGTAAGACTTTATTTTAACCGCTAAGGCCATTAAAACTAGGCGACTAATCGCTAAAACCATGCTAATATTAGGGAGTTATCTAGCGCATTAAAAACGCCTAATCTGTCGCCTATTCTTCTTCTTAAAGCTAGCTCATAGCAAAAACCTACACCTCCCCACCTATTTATCTTTACAATAGTGATTTTCTTCTTGCCTTTAAGAAAGTTTAACACTATGACCGCTCATTCCTCTAGCAGCTCTACTGACTCTGACAGCTTTAATAACCAGGACACTCATGAGCCTGCATCTAGCCTTGATAGGATTTCTGATAACAATGTCAACGACGATACTGACAGCTATGCTGACCGCAGCGAGCCCTTAGAGCCTCAAGATGAAGAGAAGATAAACACCGCAGAAGCAGGGAGCTATCATTCTGAATCAAAAGTGACGATGACGGCTATCAGCGAAGAGGTGGTTGTGGCGACGGTTGAAGATAGCACGCCTGAAATAGTCCAAGCTCAGGCTACCAACTCAGAAACTGCCAATATTGGCTTTTCTAACCTTGGCTTTACTAACATCGACTTTTCTAGCTTAGCAATGGCTGATTTAGTATTTACTAAAGCCAAGAGCGCAACTGCCATTCATAATAATCTATCAGCTGATAAAACGCTTCTTACCGATCGTTTAGGGACTAGCAGCCATGGCGAAACTGCCGATATCGACAGCGATCAGCCTAGTGATCTAGCGCCTTCAGCGACTCCTACTGATGAAGAGCTTATAAAGAATAGCAATAAGATAGATATGTCCAGCAATAAAGACACTGGCTATAAAGACGTTAAAGAAACCGAAAACGACTCTGAGAGTGCTATAGAAGAAGAAAACGAAAAAGAGGAAGTGCAAGAAAAAAAAGAAGCGAAGCTTGAGTCTTATAAGCAGTTTGTCGCTGAGCAATTTAGTAACCAAAAAGTCGATTATCCAGAAGTGCGAGTCAAAATCGAAGCCAATGCACTGCCGAGCAAGATGTACTTTATAATGAATGTTCTCTCGGCCATTATCGCAAGCTATGGCTTAGTGACCAATTCAGCAGCCGTGGTTATTGGCGCGATGCTAGTGGCTATGATGTTAGGGCCTATCACTGGTGTAGCGCTTGCTATTATTGACCACCGTATGCCGCTGCTGTGGAAGTCGCTATTTACAGTCATAGCCGGCATCTCCTTGGTAGTATTAGTAGGATTTCTGATCGGTCTTCTGCACAACGATCAGCCTCTGACTGCAGAGATCTTATCGCGCACTCAGCCGACTTCTATGGACTTAATGATTGCGCTAGCCGGTGGTACGGCAGGCGCGTATGCGATGGTGTCACCGCATCTATCGGTCGCTGTGGTTGGGGTCGCGGTCGCCACCGCCTTGGTACCGCCATTAGCCGCTAGTGGTATTTTATTCGCTCATAGCGAGACGCAATTAGGTCTTGGAGCGCTGTTGTTAGCTATTACTAATATTATTGCTATTCAATTCACCAACGCTTTAGTGCTCTGGCTGCTTGGCTTTCGCCGCCTAGTCGATGATGATTATAAATCAAAAACCTATTTGACTTTTTTACGCCGCAACGCAGTGACTTTATTGCTACTTGCCGGGCTCGGTACTTATTTGACTATCAATTTACAAACCAATGCTAAGCAGCAAGTGTTTGAGAGCAGCACCAAAGAGGCGATAAACAACTATTTCATCGATAAAGGTAATGTGCTAACCAATACTCAATTTGACACCTCAGATGAGAACCAAGTCGTACGCGCAGTCATCCGCGGCGAGAGCACTCCTAGCTCCTATGACGTTCAGCAAATTGAGGCGCTCATCACCGCAGATATGGCAGAGAATTTTCCAGAGTATCTGCCGATTAAGCTACAACTGCGCTATCTGCCTGTACAAGTGATCGAAGCCAATCCTCTGACTACCGATCAATTAGACAAAACAGATGCGGCCATCTTGACCAATTAACGACTGATTTATGAGCGCTTATGTATTAGCATTAGCAGTGACTATTTGCGAATGTTCAACGAGGGCGGTATGTGCTAAAATCGCGGGCAAATTTAATATTCTATAGCTATCTTAAAACCATTTTTTGTAAGGAGCCGCTGTGAGCCAGCCAACTCAAACAGCCGATATTCGTCAAGCTTTTATCGATTTTTTTATAAGCAAGCAGCATACCCCTGTCTCCTCATCGAGCCTTATTCCGCATAACGATCCTACTTTGCTGTTTACCAATGCCGGTATGAATCAGTTTAAAGAGACTTTTTTGGGAATGGAATCGCGTGATTATACGCGCGCGGTCACTTCACAAAAATGTGTTCGTGCTGGCGGCAAACACAATGATTTGGATAATGTCGGCTATACCGCGCGTCATCATACTTTCTTTGAGATGCTCGGCAACTTCTCTTTTGGTGATTATTTTAAAGAGGCCGGCATTGATTATATTTGGGAGTTTTTGACCTCCGATGAGTGGTTAGCTATCGACAAAGACCGTCTCTACGTCACTATTTATGAGACTGACGACGAGGCCTTTGATATTTGGCACACCAAGATTGGCTTACCGGCGGAGCGTATTATCCGTATTGGGGATAATAAGGGCGCTCCTTATGCGTCTGATAACTTTTGGACTATGGGTGATACTGGTCCTTGCGGCCCTTGTACCGAAGTCTTTTATGACCACGGCCCTGAAATTGAAGGCGGCCTGCCTGGTACGCCGGAGGAAGATGGTGACCGCTACATTGAGATTTGGAACTGCGTCTTTATGCAGTTTAACCGACAAAAAGACGGTACCATGCTGCCTCTACCCGCCCCAAGTGTCGATACCGGTATGGGGCTTGAGCGTATTAGCGCTATCATGCAAGGCGTGCATGGCAATTATGAAATCGATTTGTTCACCCATTTGATGGACGCTGCGGCAAAGATTTTAGAGATTGACAATGAGCAGCAATCCTCATTAAAAGTAATTGCCGATCATATCCGTGCCGTATCCTTTTTGATCGCTGATGGCGTGATGCCAAGCAATGAAGGCCGCGGTTACGTGCTGCGCCGAGTCATTCGCCGTGCAGTGCGTCATGGTAATAAGCTTGGCGCTGAGAGTGAGTTCTTTTATAAGATGGTGGCGCCTTTAGTCCGTGAGATGAGCGATGCTTATCCTGAGCTAAAAGACAAACAAAGCCTTATTGAGACCGCCATTCAAAAAGAAGAAGCACAGTTTGCTAAGACTTTAGCGCAAGGGTTACGCCTACTCGCCACCGAGCTTGAGACGCTGCAAGATGGCGATATCCTCTCTGGCGCTGCCGCATTTAAGCTCTATGATACTTATGGCTTCCCTCTTGATTTGACTGCTGATATCACCCGTGAGCGCGGTATTAGCATTGATGAAGAAGAGTTTGACGAGCAGATGCAAGCGCAGCGCGATCGCGCTCGTGATGCTGGCAAATTCGATGTTGACTACAGTAGCGTCATCCAAGTTGAAACGCCAACTGAGTTCATTGGCTACGATCAACTGAACGATGATAATGTCAATATTATCGCGCTCTATGAAGATGGTAATCCAGCTGAATCTCTAGCAGAAGGCTCTGAGGGCGTTATCGTCCTTGATCGTACCCCTTTTTATGCCGAAGGCGGTGGACAAGTCGGTGAGCTAGGCGAGATACGTAGCGAGTCTGGCGTCTTTGCGGTACAAGACACCAAAAAGTCAGGGCAAGCGATTATCCATTATGGCGTCGTGAGTATGGGTACTGTTAGCGCAAGCCAAAACGCAGAGGCACAAGTACTCTCAAGTATCCGTGCTGCTAGCGCCAAAAACCACTCAGCTACGCATCTTTTACACGCCGCTCTACGTCATATACTAGGCGATAAAATCAGCCAAAAAGGCTCGCTAGTCTCAAGCGAAGTGCTACGATTTGACTTTGCTTATGATAAGCCCGTCAGCCAAGCTGAGATCGCTCAAATCGAGCGCTTGGTGAACGAACAAATCCAAGCCAATACGCCAGCTTGCATAGAGAACATGGCTATTGATGAAGCGATGGAAAAAGGCGCAGTGGCGTTATTTGGTGAAAAATACGGTAGCGAAGTACGTGTGCTAACGATGGGCACAGAGACTACTATCGAGGGTAAAAGCCAACCTTTCTCTATTGAATTATGCGGCGGATTACACGTACAGCGTACTGGTGACATTGGCCTATTGAAGATCACTAGCGAATCTGGTATCGCCGCTGGTATTCGCCGTATCGAGGCGCTCACTGGTATGGGCGCTATCAAGTATATTCAACAAAACGATCAACAGCTAGCGACTCTTGCCGGACAGCTAAAAGTTAAGCGTCCAGAGGTTGCCGCGCGCGTACAAATCATGGCGGATAAACAGCGCGAGCTAGAAAAACAGCTTGAGCGCCTACAACAAAAACTCGCCAGCAGCCAAGCGGCGGATTTATTAAGCGAAGTGCAAACCATCAAAGATACGCCTGTACTGGTCAGCACTTTGAGCGGTATTGACGGCAAATCTATCCGGCCCTTAATGGACGACATTAAGTCAAAGCTTCCTGATAGCATCATCGTGTTAGTCGGGGATAAAGACGAGCAATTAGCACTAGCCGCTAGCGTGGCGAAGTCGATGACCGCGCGGATTAAAGCCGGTGATATCATTCGTCACTTAGCAGGTGAACTTGGCGGTAAAGGTGGCGGCAAGCCTGACTACGCGCAAGGCGGCGCGCCGAAAGCTGAGAATACTCGCACTGTGATAGAGGCTCTACCCGCTTGGATCGAAGCGCAGATAAGCTAGCTTAATCTTGGTCAATACAAGCCCGTTTATATAGCAGAATGCCTAACTTACGTTTGTTTTGTGTTTGAAAATGGCAGTTGGTTATAGCATTGATAATTAATTACCATATATCAAAGCAGCATAGCGACTTAAATTTGTGCTTTGATTATGGTATAAAGGTCAGCGTTCAAATAATAATACGACTTTATCACTATGAGCGTTAATTAAAATACGATTGGATTTAATTGACGCTAATACCCGATAAGAGATGAATAATAGGTAAAATCTTATGGCGTTAATAGTACAAAAATACGGCGGCACCTCAATGGGCAGTATTGACCGCATTAAAAACGTCGCCAAACGCGTCAAACGCTGGCATGATAATGGTCATCAAATCGTCGTCGTGGTTTCTGCGATGAGCGGAGAAACCAACCGTCTAATCGATCTAGCACGCCAGATTAGCAATAATCCTGATCCTCGTGAATATGATCAAATGGTTTCCACTGGCGAGCAAGTCTCGATCTCACTACTCGCTATGGCCATTCAAGATCTAGGTATTGGCGCGCGCTCAATGACGGGTCGTCAAGTCGCTATAAAGACGGACACCTCGCATAACAAAGCCCGTATCGAAAGCATAGATGATAAAAATATCCGCCAACAGCTAGATGCCGGCAATGTCGTCATTGTGGCAGGCTTTCAAGGTATCGATGAGCACGATAATATTACCACTCTCGGACGCGGCGGCTCAGACACTACGGGCGTCGCTATCGCCGCTGCTTTAGGTGCTGATGAATGTCAGATATATACTGATGTTGACGGCGTCTACACTACCGATCCACGTGTTACCTCAAAAGCTAAAAAACTTGAAAAAATAACTTTTGAAGAAATGCTTGAGATGGCAAGCCTTGGCTCCAAGATTTTACAAATTCGCTCAGTAGAGTTCGCCGGTAAATACGGTGTGCCCTTACGAGTACTATCAAGCTTCGATGATAATAACGATGGCAGTTTTGATGACGATTTTAAAAATAACGTGGGCACCCTAATTACGATAGACGAAGGAGACAGTATGGAACAGGCAATTATCTCAGGTATCGCCTTTAACCGTGATGAAGCAAAGATTGTAGTGCGCGGCGTCCCTGACCACCCCGGTATTGCCTCAGCCATTCTCACGCCTATCGGTCGCGCCAATATTGAAATCGATATGATAGTACAAAACCTCTCTGCCAATGGCACTACCGACTTCAGTTTTACCGTCAACCGTACTGATATGGATAAAACTTTAAAGGTACTAAACGAAGAAGTCAAAGACGAGATCGGTGCGAAAGAAGTCTCAGGCAATAGCGAAGTGGTTAAAATATCATTAGTCGGTGTCGGTATGCGCTCGCACGCTGGGGTTGCCAGCCTAATGTTCCAAACCTTAGCCGAGAACAATATCAATATTCAGATGATTTCTACTAGTGAAATCAAAGTCTCTGTACTTATCCAAGAGCAGCACTTAGAAAAAGCGGTTAAATCATTGCATACTGCTTTTGGCTTAGATCGTGAGGACGGTGAGAGTCAAGTAGCTGGACAATAGATGCTAGCTGCTCTTTTTTTATCATCACTTAACCGCTGATGTTTAGCTAAACTGCTAAGATAACTTATAATATATAAAGACAGAACCTGTTACGGTTCTGTCTTTTCTTGCTGTTATGGTCATAGTTGCCACAATCGCAGTGTATATCTGCTCACTTATCACTGCTAAATAGTCACAAGACTTCTGTTTTATCCAGTAGTATTGTTAAAATCCGTGACAGTACCGTCTATGGGACTTATAATGGGGCGTTCATTTGGGCAAAATGATACCTATAATTATTGACCCTGTTTATCTCGTTTGAGACGATATATTCGCTTGTGAATTAACACCATAAACAGCTTAATAATGGTTCATTTAATGATATTTAGTAATTGAGAAGTTATATGATAAGTAATCGTTTTTTACTGCGACATAAGGAGTGTGACGCATGTTAATTTTAACTCGCCGTGTAGGCGAAACTTTAATGATTGGCGACGAGGTCAGTGTTACTGTGCTAGGCGTAAAGGGTAACCAAGTACGCATAGGCGTTAACGCACCAAAAGATATCGCGGTACATCGCGAAGAGATTTACCAGCGTATTCAGCAAGAGCGTACCGTACAATCACAGATGCAGCATCTTGAACAAGGCAATTTTGCGCCCTCTTTTGATGACGAAGACTATTTTAATCGTTAAAATAGAGTTTTATCGCTTATAGCGGACTCGTTTAAGAGTGCTCTGACTATAAGCGCTTACTCTTTGTAATTTTAATCTTTTTGAGGTCATTTACTATGAGCATCCGCCAATCCGACGTCTCGGCTTTATTGAATGGTTTGAATAAAAAAGCCATAGGTTTTAACGATGTTATCAGCTTTATTGACGATTTTTATCGTTATTCCCCAGCGCCGTTCGTCAATGGTATGCAGCACAATGCCGCTGGCGAAAACGAAGGTAGTGCCAAAGTTTTTGGCTTTGCTAAGCATCATGGCCTAAATCAGCTGGATACGCTTAAACTATTCGGTGAACATTACGATAAAGTGCTAGCCACTCCTAAGGGTACTGATCACGCTAATATCCGTAATTTTTTGCATTGGGGTTGGCAAGGGTTTTTGATGCAAAAAAACCCACTAACGCTACGTCCGACTGTTGATACCACAGCCTTGTAAATTAACGGTCATGCTTTTGGGTTTATAAAACTTATTGCCGAAACTAAAAAATCCACGCTATGTCATAGCGTGGATTTTTTAGTGTTAAAATTACTCACTATTTATCACGAAATTTAACCGGTTGAATCGCGCCTTTAGGATTGGGCATATTAGGATAATGATGTTCATGTTCGACATCGCATTCAGCACCCACGATACTGCCGTCATCTTTGATAGGTTTATGAATAAAGCCTACGCGCTTGGAGGGGGGCAGATGTTCATGCTCCCACATCATCACCGCTTGCATACAAGTTTCGCGCTGCTCAGCAGTCAGTTGGCGACCATCTGGCCATTTGCCAATCTCAATGGCTACCCGAAACTTATCTACTATCTCGGGAGTCAAACTGGCTAGTATTGTCTCTTTATTCATCTTAGCTCCTCTTCTCTAGCTATCTTTAACCTGCCTAAAACTTAGTGGCTCACTCTTTTTTTGTATCTATCTGCTCGGGGATAGTACTATGATTATCGGCCTCAATATTATGGTGATCAATGTCATCCATCTCAATACTCTCTATCTCGATACTTTCAATCTCAGTACTTTCAATCTCAATGTCGTCATCGTCATCGCTATCAAGACTGAACTCTTCGGCATGTACATTCCAATGCAGCTTAGTACGGCAAGCTTCATAAAACTCAAACCCTGGTGGATGCAGCAAGGTCAGTTTATCAGGATGCTTACGGATATATAGTCGCTGATCTTGTTCAATAGGTACACTAGGTTTACCGTCGGCGCTGACCATTGGCTGAGTGCGATTGTCTTCGTGAATACGAATACAAACCTCACTATTACCACTGACCACAATAGGCCTGCTCGATAGCGTATGCGGATGCATGGGCACTAGACAAATAGCGTCCATACTAGGGTGGATAATAGGTCCACCGCCAGAAAGCGCATAGGCAGTAGAGCCGGTCGGTGTAGCTGCAATGAGGCCGTCACTATGCTGCCGGTAGACGTCTTGACCATCAATCTTCATCTGAAAATCGATCATGTGCACTGACTTGCCGGCATGTAGCACAATATCATTGAGCGCCATGTCTTCATGCAGGATATTATCTCCTTCACGAATCTCCATCGTCAGCAAAAATCTGTGATCGAGCTGATAATCGCCCATCAATACTTGCCGTAATTTAAAAGCGACCTCATTGGGCTTAACATCCGCCAAAAACCCAAGGCGACCTCGGTTAACCCCAAGTACAGGAACGCGATAACGAGCTAGTGCTTCAGCAGCATGCAGAATAGAGCCATCACCGCCAACCACAATCACTAAGTCGCAAATCTCACCGATCAAACTGCGCTTGACGATTTTTACCTTTTCGATATCCACTAAATTTAAGGTCGGTAGATTAGCGGTTTGCACATCCATAATCAGCGTTAGGTTCATCTCATTGACAGTGTTTGCTACCTGAATGAGACTCTGAATAACGCTACGTTTGCCCGCGCGACCCATCAAACCAATGCGGCGAAAGGCTGGGTTTTTGATAGCGTGAAACAGTTCTGATTCGTGCAAGTGTGGCAATCGGGCTGACTGCGCAGAGTTTTCCATAAAGCGACTCGACCAAACTTAAAGAGGTGCAAAGGTAATTGATGCAATGACATCAAGGAACTAACATGCGTTAGTATGACTATTTATTATGGCTCTTGCTAATCATAAAGCATCGACATCTTCGATAATGATAGCGATAAATAAAGCGTTAAACTAGCATGTTTTATCAATCATCGTTGTTAACTGTCGTAATCGACCCCATCTATAAAAGGTTAAACGCTTACTTTGGCTAAGTGATTTTTATTGACCGATTTACTCATTAGCTGATTTATTGTGATTCATTTATACTGAGAGTAGAGCTATTTTAGCTATCAGCAATGCCTGCTTGTGAATACAACTAGACCCTAGCAACAAGCAGATGGTATCAGGGCTATGCCTTGGTATTGGTCACGCAAAGACAGTTGACAATAATGCCGGTTTTGCTAAAGTAACGTTGATTTATACTATTTTATATTAAGGATATATGTATGGCCAATCCTATTGTCAGTCGCGCAGAATTTGCGGTCGGCGGCGAGCCCATGACCGTCAAAGGTGTTATCCAAAAAACCAGTCTCTTGCTTGGACTGGCGGCTATCACGGGCGTAGGCTTTTTCTTTTATGCCCTTATGGCAGGACTGTCACAAGGTTTTATTACTATGGCCGCTTTTGGTAGCATGTTTGCCGCCTTTGGCTTAGCTATTTTTATGACTTTCAAACCCAAAAAAGCCAAAACCTTTGCTGTCCCTTACGCCATACTTGAAGGTATATTTTTGGGCGGTATCTCGCTGTTCTTTATGCGTATGTACCCAAGCGTACCTGTCACTGCTATGTGTGCGACCTTTGTCACCGCCGCAGTCATGCTAGGGCTTTATCGTTCTGGTCTGGTAAAAGTCACGCAAAAGTTTCGCTCGATTGTTACCTCAGCACTTATCGCTATCATGCTCGTTTATGTGGCGCAGTGGATACTATCTCTAGCCTTCGGATCAAGCTTACCTTTCTTATTTGAAGGCGGCGCTATTGCTATCGGCTTTAGCTTGTTTGTCATTGTTATTGCTTCTTTTACGCTACTCCTTGACTTTGATAATATTGATCGCGGCGTAGCAGCGGGTATCTCTGAAGACTACGAGTGGTTATTTAGCATCGGCATCCTCGCCACTTTAGTCTGGATGTATATCGAATTTATGCGTCTGCTTAGCTACTTACAAGACTAATTGAGCTACTGGTTTACACATTATTGATAGCTGTTATTAGCATCAGAAATAGAAAACCGCCTGTTATGAACTGACCCCCATAAGTTGGACACAACTTTTGGGGGTTATATTTTAAGCTCGTTTCAAACGTAGAGCATTGAGCACCACTAATAATGAGCTTAGCGACATGCCGATAGCAGCAAGCCAAGGCGGGACATAACCGAAGATAGCTGGCAGCAGTACAATACCGTTATAACCTAGCGCCCAGCGAAAGTTTTGTTTGATAATACGTTCTGTCTTATCGGCGATACGCTTAGCAGCATTAATACCTTCGACTTGACCGTTTAGAATAATACTATCACTAGACACTTGCGCTAGATCGGCGGCGCCAGCAATAGAAGTAGAAACATCGGCGGCGGCGAGCACAGGAGCATCATTGATACCATCGCCGACCATCAGTACTACCGCGCCGTTACTTTGCAGCTGCTGAATGTGATTGACTTTATCAGTAGGCGATAGGCCGTTGTAAGCAGCGCTCATACCAAGGGTATCAGCCATGACCAAGGCCTGCGGACTAGGATCTCCCGTTAGCATCACTGACTCTATTCCTAGCTGCTTTAGAGTGTCCAAAGTTGCTTTAGCGCTATCGCGAACCTTGTCATTGAAATAAAAGCAGGCTAGTGCTTGCCAATTAGGCTTAGTATCAGCAGGAGTCTCAGCTAGCATTTGACAAGATAACACTACTGCTGAGCTAGCCCGGTGAGCAGTCAAATCGATGTTGAGCGACTGAGCATTGCTATTAGCAACGTCCATAGCAAACTCGGCATGACCGATACGATATAACACCCCATCGATCATCGCCTCAACACCGCCTGCCGGATAATGCTGCAGGTTTTGGGTAGCAGGTAGATGTAACTGATAAGCGGCGGTCAAAAGCGCATGGGCAATCGGATGACGGCTGCCAACCTCTAGCGCGGCCGCTATTGCTAACAGCTGATCTTGAGAACCAATAACAGATGATGCTTGAGAGTTTAATAGCTCAATATTTAATAAATTAGGCTTGCCATAAGTTAGCGTACCGGTCTTATCAAAGGCCACATGCGTGATCTCAGCTAGAGTTTGTAGCGTGTGACCGCGTGTGGTCAAAAACCCATAGCTTGCTAGTCTGTTCGTCGCCACTGTCAGAGCAATAGGTGTGGCCAAAGACAAGGCACAAGGACAAGTCGCCACCAACACCGCGACAGTGGCCCAAATAGCTTGGCTAGGATCGACAATATACCAGCCAATAAACACCAAGACCGATAGCACCAAAATACGGGCCACAAACCAACGGGCCAGCTTATCGGCTTGCTGAGCCAGCTTAGGCTTTTCGCTCATAGCGCGGTTCATCAACCGATCGATCAGTCCCATTTGACTGTCTTCTGGTAAAGCCGTCACCAGCATCTCAAACGGCTGACTGTCGTTTTGCGCGCCGCCAACGATATAATCCCCTTGTCGCTTGATAATCAGGTCGCCCTCGCCGGTCAGCAAGCTTTGTGAGACTGTTGCGGTTGGACTGAGCAAGATACCATCGCTAATGATCTCCGCACCCGCTTCAATCATGACAATATCGCCAACTTGTAGACTTTGGGCGGTAACCATAGACTTATCAGCGGCAGGCGGCGCAGTCGCTGAGACAGCTGATTTTTGCCACGCTATAGCAACCTTTTGAGTAAGCGCGTGGACATTAGCGTCCATCTTTTGCATAAAATTAGGTAACGGACTGGCTTCTAGACTGGCGCTGATATGATCATTGTTATTAGCAGCATTAGGGACTTCGCCAGCTGCTAAAGGTGCTACGTCAGCCTTAGTCTGCTGTTTTAGACGCTCTAAAATAAGAGCAGCTGACTCTTTATCTTCAGCAATTTTTTGGACTAAAATCGGCTCAACTACTACTAAATCATTCGCCATAGTGGCCGCTTTTAGCCGAGCATTATGCTCGATGTAGCGCCCTGCTAGTAAGAAGAAAATAAACATACTAACCGAATCGTAGTAGGTCTCTCCTTGCCCAGTCACCGTGGCATACATACTAGCGAAGAAAGTGACGATTAAAGCGACACTGACCGGCACATCCATATTGACTTGGCGCGCGCGAATCGCGGACCATGCTGAAGTAAAAAACGGCACGCCGGCATAAAAGAAAACAGGGGTGCTGACGAATAACGACACCCAGCGCAAAAAGTCGCGCTGAAAGACGAGCATATCGCTATATTCACCAAAGTATAGCGCCACGGCATACATCATCGCTTGCATCGCGCCGAGGGCAGCGATACCGAGTCTGAGCAGCATCTTATTATTGTGCCGAGCTAACATCGCCTCATGCGTATCTTGCCGATAAGGTTTAGCGTCGTAACCGATTTCATTGATAACGGCTAAGATACGGCTAATGGGGAGCTTATTTTCATCCCAAATAATACGCATGCGCTGGTTGGTCAAATTGACCTGGCATTTATCCACACCATCAATCTCATAAAGCCTTGACTCAATCAGCCAAGTACAAGCCGCACAGCGCAGATTATTGACCGATAATTCAGCGACTGATAGTCCTTCTTGCGCGTAGACAAACTGTGATTTGATCTCATCATGATCATAAGCTTCAAGCTGCGTTAGCTGCGTGGGCAAACTTGCGGTACGATTAATCTCTGAGCGATCAAGATAATACTGCTCAAGCCCTGCTTCTACGATACTTTCGGCCGCCAGCTGGCAGCCCATACAACACATCTCACGCGCCTCGCCTAATATCTGCGCGTGAAATGGCGGCTTGGGTACTGGATCGCCGCAATGAAAACAATACCCAACACGCGGCAGCACTAACCCTTGTATGATGGAGCTATCGTCATACTGAGGATGGGATGTGGATGAAAAATAACTAGACATAATCGCTCTTATTTTTAACAGGATTATTTTAAAATCAGTAGTAGCTTGGACTTGCTAATCAATAAAGGCGACATACCTTGCTCATAATAGTCGCTGATTCACAAAAAAAACATAATGAGCCTTACTCTAAGCCGTTATCTTATATGGCAGCTATACCCTAGATTAAAAGTAGAAACCGATATTTATTCATTAAGCTGCTATTACGGCATGATAAGTTGTGCTTATTATAGCGGTTTAATACTCGCGTGTGATGAATGCTGGGACTGCGATGATAGATTGAAAGTTTTGTCAATTTGCGTCATTATGAGGCAGTTTTTTTATGTTAAAACGGTGTGTTATCAGTGCAAAAACCTAATCTTACCCCGCCGCAGTCGCCTAGAACTGCGATGAGCTCCCTACCCTCTAAACAAGGCGGGATTGTTTTTAGTAGTATCTTACTCATTATTGTCATCGTGGCTATGGTGTTGTTGGCTCTATATCTGATCAAGCTTGATCGTACTATCACCCATAAGTTTGAGGGTAAGCGCTGGGACATTCCAGCCAAGGTATACTCGCAGCCGCTTGAATTGTATCAAGGCGCTAATGTCGATAGAGACACGATGAAGACTTGGCTCGATCTACTAAACTATCAAAGCAATAAAGCTTATGATCGTACCGGTAGCTTTCACCGATCAGGTAATACTTATTTTATCCATACTCGCGGCTTTAGCTATAGCGCTAATGATGTCGATAAAGAACAAGTCATCAAAATGACGCTTGCTAATAACAAGATCCAGAGTATTCAAAGCACTGAGCAAAACGATACGGGCATCATACGTCTAGAGCCTGTCAGTATCGGCGGTATCTATCCTGATAGTAACGAAGATCGCTTGGTCGTCTCTTTAGACGAAGTGCCTCAGCCGCTAATAGATGCGCTGATCGCTACTGAAGATCGCGGGTTCTATGAACATAAAGGCGTGTCGATACGAGGCATTACTCGCGCCGTCGTCAATAACTTCTCAGGCGGCTCTATGCAAGGCGGCTCGACTATCACCCAGCAGTTGATTAAGAACTTTTATCTCAGTTCAGATCGTACTCTTAAGCGTAAAGCCAACGAGGCGCTGATGGCAGTACTGCTAGAACTGCATTATAGCAAGGATGAGATACTACAGACTTATTTAAATGAGATTTACTTAGGTCAAAACGGTAACCGCTCTATCAATGGTTTTGGCCTTGCGTCACAGTTTTATTTTAACAAACCTTTAAATGAGCTGCGTCTAGATCAGCAAGCGATGTTAGTCGGTATGGCAAAAGGGCCAAGTGTCTATAACCCTCGCCGTCATCCAGAAGCGGCCAAAACGCGTCGCGACGTAGTGTTGAGTAATATGCAAGCAACAGGTAAGCTGACAGCAGAAGACTACGCGGCTGCCACCGAAAAATCTTTAGGAGTCGTCGATAAGCCCGTTGAAGGTAAGAGCCAGTTCCCTGACTTTTTGGACATCGTCAAACGTGAGCTCAATGACGTCTACTATGCTGATGATCTCAAAAACGAAGGGCTGACTATTATCAGTACTCTTGACCCTATTGCACAACTGGCAGCGGACAAAGCCGTCGATCGTAAGCTTGGAGAACTGCGCCGTAATAGTAGCAAAACCAAAGATTTACAAGGCGCTTTAGTCAGTGCTAATCCTGAGACTGGTGAGCTGGTCTCTGTCGTCGGTAGCGGTAGTGAGTTCACCGGCTTTAACCGAGCGGTAGATGCCAAACGTCCAGTGGGCTCGTTGCTAAAACCTATTATCTATATGACCGCGCTTGAGAGTGGGCGCTATAATCTAGCCAGCTCAGTAGACGACTCTCCTGTTACTGTTAACTTAAGCGATGGCGATTGGAATCCCAAAAACTATGATGGCCGAGATCATGGCTATGTTCCTCTTACCACTGCGCTAGCCAAGTCCTATAACCAAAGTACGGTACGTTTAGGAATGGAGTTTGGCTTAGACACTTTTGCCAGACAACTACGCCGTATGGGTATCGAAGAAAAAATCTCACCTTACCCTTCAGCGCTATTAGGTGCAGTTAATCTCAGCCCGATGGATATGCTGGGCGTGTATCAAGTCTTTGCCACAGGCGGCTTTCGTACTCCTATTCATAGCATTCGCACGGTTATCGACGATCGCGGTCGTATTTTGCAGCGTACTGGGCTTAATACGCAGCGTAGTGTGCCCCCTGAAGCTAATTTTTTGACGAACTATGCTTTGCAGCAAGTGGTCAAAGAAGGTACAGCTCGTCGAGCGCAGTCCTTGGGTAGCGAGCTCAACCTTGCAGGTAAGACCGGAACTACTAACGATTACCGTGATGCTTGGTTTGCAGGCTATAGCGGCAACTATGTCAGTGTCGTTTGGGTCGGCCGCGATGACAATAAGCCTATTGGTCTCGGCGGTGGCACTGGGGCGCTACCGATTTGGATCGATTATATGCGCCGCCTAAAACTAACGCCTGTTGCTATGGCGGAGCCTGAAGGGATCGAATGGTTATGGCTGGAGAACAATTCAGGCAAGCTATCTAATGAGCGCTGCGCTAATGCACGCTACTTACCTGTGATGTCCGCCTATCTACCTGAAGAAGCTAGTGAGTGTGCTTTGCAGCTTTATCAGCAAGAGCAAGCGCGTGAACGCGGATTTACTATCGAGCAGCCACAGTCAGAAGACCAGGACAACGCTCAACAAGCTACTGATGAAGATATCGAGAGTAATGAGGCACAAAGAGGCGCTGATACTTGGTACAACCGCGCGCTTGAGTGGTTCTAAGGCTTTACTAAATAGCTACTAACTTATTAAATCGATGGCTATTAGCAAAGTGCGTCAATCAAGTTATAATAAGGGCTTTAGAATTATCTAGAGTCCATTATTTATAGTTAACCATCATCATCAGTGATGGCTTGAATACCGATTCGCACATAGTGGCATGGTAGTAACGTATAAATCATTATAAGAATGAAGTAACCAAAACATTCAGTAAATCTTTTGCTGTTTATAGATGATGTGATATTAAGTAGAGGTAGCAAGATATGGTGATACTAAGGCAGCAAAACTCGCGTTTATTGGCAAACATAGTAACAGCAGGCTCATTGCAGTCAAAGCGAGTGCTTCTCCCTACTATAGTAATGAGCGCCTTAGTCATGAGCGCTTGTCAAACAGCGCCGTCTACAACTGCTAACAATAGAGGGTCTGTAACCACTATTAATCAAACGAGCACTGCGACTAACGCTAACCAGACAATCCCTAGCTACACTGATGACGGCTACCCTATTGAGCCTTATATCGCGCCCAACCAAACCCCTACTACTTATGACGGTAGTGACAATCGCCAAAACCCCTTAACTCAGTCAAGCTCCGCCCCTACTCAGCCCATACCGACACTTCCTGATGATAACGTTTTAGTCATGCCGCTACCGGACGTAATGATTGAGGAACCACCCATTTATGAAAGTAATACGCCTTCTCAATCACCAACACTGCCTTCACATAGCGATCTATTAGAGCGTGCCCGTCGAAACTCGCAGCAATCAAGTCGGCAGACTTCTAATAATAAAAGCGATTTACCTGCTTTTCAGAACCTGATGCAAGTCGGTACCGCGCAGCTACAATCTGGCAATCTGACCGCGGCGGAAAATAGCTTTACTCGTGCTCAGCGTTTAGCGCCTAGATCCTCAGCGGTGTACTTCTATTTATCGCAAGTCGCTCTAAAAAAGAATCAACCTCGTAAAGCGGAAGCGATGGCTCGCCGCGGTCTTACTGTCTCGCAAGATGCTAATCGTCGTCGCTCTTTATGGCAGCTTATTCTCAGATCTGGACAAGCACAGAATAATACTCGGGTGATTCGTGAGGCGCAGCAAGCGCTTCGCTAGTAGTGAAGTTCAATAGCCGTGGAGCTCAATAACAGTAAATCTTAGCGGCAAGTGCGTGTTAGGTAGTATTCAATTTCATCATTATTTTTAAATTCACTTTTATTTTTAAAGGCATCTTTATGGCATGGCAACAACTGCATCTACAGTGTAAAAAAACCAACGTTGATCTGGCTGAAGCGTTGTTATTAGAATCGGGCGCGCTATCCATTATGTTAGACGATGCAGGCGATCAGCCTTTATTTGAGCCGCTACCTGGCGAGTCGCCATTATGGGATGAGGTGGTACTGACGGGTATCTTTGATGCCTCTAGCGAACAGGGCAATAAACAAGCTCTGGAGCAGTTAAGCCATGATATCGCTGCACAAGTAGACGCCAGTCGCACTTGGCTCAGCGCTGTCGATGACAAGGACTGGGAGCGCGAATGGATGACTCATTATCAGCCTATTGAATGTGCCAATAACCTTTGGATTGTGCCTGAGTGGCTAACACCGCCAGATCCTGAGGCGACCAATATTATTATGGATCCGGGCTTGGCTTTTGGTACAGGCTACCACGCGACTACTCGCTTATGTCTAGACTGGCTAACAGCAGAACCCTTAAAAGATAAAGTCGTCATCGATTATGGCTGTGGGTCTGGTATTTTGGGAATAGCCGCTTTGTTATTGGGCGCGCGTCAAGTTTATGCTGTGGATATCGATCCACAAGCAGTATTAGCCACTAAGCAAAACGCTGAGCGCAATCAAGTTGATGAACGTCTATTAGCCTTTTTACCAGAAGAGTTCAACGATTACTGCGCTGAGAACGAGGTGATACCAGTAGATATGATAGTCGCCAACATACTAGCAAAACCGCTTATTGGATTGGCTCCTTACTTTGCAACGCTTATCGCCCCTAAAGGCAGGCTAGTCTTAGCAGGCCTCATTGAGTCGCAGACTGAGCAAGTCACTGACGCTTATCAGCCTTATTTTGCTCTTGATCCAAAGCATGCCTTTACCGCGCAAGAGGATCATCATTGGCAACGACTCTCAGGAACATTTACAGGCTAGCAACATTTCATTACATCTGTTACGATATTAGCAGTAACTGCTTATCGCCAATAGTGGCTTAGTAGAATGAATGAATACCGCTTTTGGACCTGATAACATGACCACGCGCATCAAAACTCAATGTCCTAGTTGTCAGGTGTATTTTGATTTAGATGCTGAATTGTCAGAGCTTTTACATCGGCCGAGTACGCAGATGCGCTGTGCTCATTGTCAGCATAATTTTTTGGTGAATGAACATTTAGTGGTTTCTGCCAATGATGGCTCATTGGCTACCACATCAAAACCGGGCAACAGCACGCACTCAGATGATAACTGGCTCGAAGATCTACTCAGTAACCATATCAGCAACCCTGCTAGTAACCACAATAACGATAAAAGAACCAGTCATGCTCAAGCGCAAGCTTTTGATGACAGTGCTCCTGAATCGACTACTGAGTCAATGGTTCGCTTAGCTAAGCCGCAGCCGTCACCCTCTAACAACGCTGACAAGACTCTGAGCGGTGACTATTTATACCAAGACTCAGCGCAGCGTCATTTAGCTCAGGATGAAGAACCGCACTTGGGGCAATACGATAATGAGCCGCAATCAGTAGCGATGTTATTATGGAGCGCTGGTTGTTTAGTATTAATCTTCTCTTTATTTGCACAATATATTATTTTTAATTTAAACACTTTGATCAAAAACCCAGACTATGCTGCCCGTTTAGAGGCTGTCTGTATAATAGCAGCGTGTCGCTTACCGTCTGCTGATCTGGATGCTTTTATGATCTCAGATCCCACATTTAGAGCAAGCGAGATCAAAGCGGCTAATGCTTTTAGCGATGTGCAAGCTACCCTATCGAATCAAAGTGCCGAGACGCAGCTGGTGCCTAGTCTTAAGGTTAGTATTTATGGTAGCGAGGCATTAGTAGGTGAGTTTGTTGCTATGCCAAAGGACTACTTGATGGCTCGTCAAAGCCAGTTGTCTGCCAATTACAGCCAATCTTTTATGTTTACTATCCCTTTGACTCGCCAGCAAATTGATAGGATTATTATTGAACCTATTTATTGATCATCTGCCCAATATTGAGGACATCACCTTATGACACCATCTGTGCAGCCCTCTGCTAACCGTTTTTCCCAAAGCGTTCATTATGCAAGCTCAGCTGAGAACTCCGAGCCTTTACGTCATCATGTTGAACGTGTGGTTCGCGAATACTTTTTAGCCCTGGGCGATGAGTTACCAACTGATTTGTATGAGCTCATCTTAAAAGAAGTTGAGCTGCCACTATTAAAAGTAGTCCTCGAAAAGACTCGCGGCAATCAAACGAAGTGCGCGCAAATATTGGGACTAAATCGTGGAACCTTACGAAAAAAGCTGAAATGCTACGATTTAATGTGACTCTTTGAACCTATAAGTTTTAAAATATCGGGTAATTTGACTAATCGTTTTTAGCAAACAAAACAAATTTTTGTACCTGCTAGTCAAATGTTTTATCATATCGGCCTTTGCGCTATTGCCTTAACCGATTAATCGTTATAACAGTAGTAACGACATAAGCAACTACATAAACAACCATATAAGTAATCACATATTTTATAGTATTTATCACGACCTACTCATGGCAATAATTGAGCCAATTAGTTCCTGGCTTGGCTTGCCTACATCCCCTCGCCTGAACCTATAAGGTATAAATTGCTAGCAGTCCATGCTTGCGGTTTAATGCCTTTTATTCTCAGGATTTTTATGGAATGATTTTATGATGACAAAACCACTAGCTCTCCTCTCAGTATCAGATAAAGCAGGTATAGTAGCATTCGCTCAAGGCCTGATCGAATCCGGTTTTGGCTTATTATCTACTGGCGGCACTTATCGCTTGCTGCAAGAGAATAACGTCGAAGTCACAGAAGTTTCTGACTATACAGGCTTTGCTGAGATGATGGACGGCCGCGTCAAGACTCTACATCCCAAGATTCACGGTGGTATTTTAGGCCGCCGAGGTACCGACGATGAGATTATGAGTGAGCATGCTATTGAGCGCATCGATATGGTAGTCGTCAATCTATATCCGTTTGCTGAAACTATTGCGCGAGCTGACGTAACTATGACTGACGCTATTGAGAATATTGATATTGGTGGCCCTACTATGGTTCGTGCTGCGGCTAAGAATCATGCTGACGTCGGCATTGTAACCAACCCTAATGATTATGAGCGTGTTCTGTCTGCTCTGAATAAGGGAACGACTCTCACCGCAGCGTTACGCTACGACTTGGCAGTAAAAGCTTTCGAACATACGGCTCAATACGATGGTATGATTGCAAACTTTTTAGGCAGCCGCGTCAATGAAACACAGCAACCAGAAGCTTTTTCTCGTACACTCAATCTACAATTCGATAAAATGCAAGATTTGCGCTACGGTGAAAACCCGCATCAGCAAGCGGCATTCTATGTCGAAAACGCTGCTTTAAGCGCGAAAGAAGCGTCCATTGCGACCGCTAAGCAACTGCAAGGTAAAGCGTTATCTTATAATAATATCGCTGATACTGACGCCGCTCTTGAATGCGTAAAAGCCTTTACCGCGGCCGCTTGCGTCATCGTCAAACACGCCAACCCTTGCGGTGTTGCCGTTGATCCCGATCAAGTCACTGCTTATCGCACCGCCTTTAGCACCGATCCTGAATCTTCTTTTGGCGGTATCATCGCTTTTAATACTACGCTTAGCGTAGCGGCAGCAAAAGACATCATTAATAACCAGTTTGTTGAAGTGATTATTGCCCCAAGTATTGAAGATGGCGTGCTAGAAGTAACCGCAGCGAAGAAAAACGTTCGAGTATTGGTTTGCGGCGAGCTGCCAGTAACGACTGAGCGCCAAAGCAAACTCGACTATAAGCGCGTGAACGGTGGCTTATTAGTACAAGAGCAAGACTTAGATATTATCACAGCTAACGACTTACAGATCGTCACTGACGTACAGCCGACTGAGGCGCAAATTGCAGACTTATTGTTCACTTGGACTGTCGCCAAGTATGTTAAATCAAACGCTATTGTTTATGGTAAAAATAAGCGTACTATCGGCGTAGGCGCAGGGCAGATGAGCCGTGTCAACTCAGCCCGTATCGCTGCTATCAAAGCCGAGCATGCAGGTCTTGCTACTGAAGGCGCGGTAATGGCCTCAGATGCCTTCTTCCCTTTCCGTGATGGTATCGATAATGCTGCTGAAGTAGGTATTGCTGCTATTATTCAGCCCGGTGGCTCTATGCGTGATGACGAGACTATCGCTGCGGCTAACGAGCATGGCATAGCGATGGTATTCACCGGTATGCGTCATTTCCGTCATTAATAAGCTTGATTGATTATAAGCTTGATTAATTATTAAGCACGAAAAAGCCACCGTATCGACGGTGGCTTTTTTATGGCTATGCTTCTATTTAGCGAACTTGAGCGTTAGCCATATTCGCCTCATTGATCTCAACATTATAGACCAAACGTAAGTAGTCTAAATAATCTTGCAATTGATCCTGACCTAAATTATCACGGATAATAGCAGCGGTTTGTGATTTTTCTGCTGCCGATAACTGTGATTCGCCCTGAGTTTCTATATGGTCACCCACTAATACTGACGCACCCATTTCAGTGGCACTGGCTATAGCAACTACCCCGTTCATAGGCGCTTGCTTACTAAAGGCAAGGCCGCGCTCTTTATTAGATAATAAAGGCGTCTGACGAGTAATTTCACCTAACGCCTGGAAAGTCACGTTTTGCTTGGCGAGATCATCGACAGTATCAATAGCAGCTGCGATCTTTTTGGCATCAGCCAGAGCTAGAGCACTGGCTTTTTGTTTGAGCAGGGTTTGAGCGATGATCGGTTTAGCAGCGGCTAAGCTCAAAGTCTCAGTAGGACGATAGTTACTCGGCTGCGCCCAAACCATACCATTACCGACTTCAATACCAGTCGTTACCGCTTGATCTTGAATCGTAAATTCATCGAACGCTTGCTTGATCACTGCCGGCTGCGCTAGTACTGAAGTATTATTTTGTTTACGGTAGTCTTTGATGCGTTTAAGCGTCACATTTTCTTGTTGAGCGATATCTTCAATACTAAAGCCATCTGCTGCTAGATCATTAATCGCAGTGACTTTATCCGCATAAATAGTCTGACGCTTGTACTCTTTGGCTTTGGCAGTCAGCTCTTCACGCATACTTTCCATAGTAGGTACATCGCCGCCATTGTCTTCAGTGACCTTGAATATTTGATAACCAAAGCTCGTATTAACGATTGGACTAACCTCTCCAACTGATAACCCTTCAAGCGCGTCTTCGACCTTATTGGCATCGTTACCAAATACCGAAGGATTAAAACGGCCGATAGCGCCGCCACTAGCACCAGTAGGATCATCAGAATACTGTTTGGCAAGCATAGCAAAATCAGCGCCTTGCTTAAGCTCAGCGAGCACTTTATCAGCGCGCGCTTTGGCATCATTACCACTTAAAAGGATCTGGCTAATCATGCGCTCATCAACCACACCAAGCTGCTGCTTATAGCTTTCATACTGCTGCTCTAACTCTTCTGAAGTCACTTGATTGACTTCGATGTTCGCCGGTATCAGCTGAATATAAGCAAGATCGACCATAGCGTCGCTTTTTAGCTTGTCTTTATTAGCATTATAATAAGTCTCTACATCCGCTTGCGTGACTTTTACTTGCTGTTGATAGTCCTGCCAATTGAAGCGATGAAGCCAAACTTTACGGGTCTCAAGTTGCAAGTCGATCAGCTGATTGACAGCGCGCATCGGATAAATAGCCGTTCCTACGATACTGGCATTAAGCTGATCTAGACTCAACTGATTGCGAAACTCTGCAAATAGCTGATCTTTGGTCATACCGCGCTGACGCAAAAAGTTCGAAAACTGCTCATTTGAGAAGTTACCCTCTGCGTCTTTAAATATCTCTTCTTGCAACAATAAGCGATTGATTGTGTCATCAGATACGGTCATACCCAGTTTGCCTGCTTGCTGCTCAAGTAGTGTACGATCAATAAGACCCTTCAAGACTTGTTCATGTAGCACGTCTTCGTTTATCAAACTGGCATCATCGACTTGATCCAACAGTTCAGTACGTCGACTGTTCACCGCAGACTGGTATTCGCTAAGCCCAACGCTAGCCTCTCCTACCTGAGCGATTTGGTTGGGATCAACATTCCCGCCAAAATAGCTCTCAACACCCAACAACGCTAATGGCGCTAGGCATAAAATCAATAAAATGCGACCAGGCCAAGTTTTCAAAAAATCGCGCAATTTATCCATAATTATTTCTGCTTTATTAAACCGTGTTGGGAGAACCATTATAATACTATCAGTCGTAATAAGACCGACAATGGTCAGAATCAATAATATACAATACTTGTCAACATGTAAGTATTAAGGCAAAACATATCAATGCTCAAGAGAAGAGAATGACTGCTATCTCAGCGATTGAGCAAGCTAAACCTGCGCGCCTATGATACGTGATTTTTGCGATAGACTCAAAATATTCATCAAGCTGTTTACACCTTTTTTACCCATAAAAAAAGCACCTCAATTAAAGATGCTTTTTTTGTGCAGTTACAATGTTAACTCAATATAGCTAGAGCCGTAAATACTAGCTCAATAAACACAAAACGATGACGCTAACTAACAGCGCTCAACGCTGAGACTGCTTAGAGTCTGGCTTAGTTTAAGCGCTCTTTTAGGTTTTTACCGGCTTTAAAGCTAGGCACTTTACTAGCTGGGATAGCCAATTCTTCACCAGTCTTAGGGTTACGACCAGTACGTGCCTTGCGATCTTTAACACTAAAAGTACCAAAGCCTACTAGTGAGATGCTCTCGCCAGCTTCTAGTGCTTCACCAACGCTTTCCATAACAGCGTTCAGTGCATCACCAGCTTGAGTCTTATTTAGACCGCTTTTGTCTGCAATGCTATCAATTAATTCTGACTTATTCATAAAACTTCCTTCAAGTTTAAGGGCTGTAATAAACGTTAACCATAGCTATTGTATCGCTCTGATGGTGCTTAAGCAATAACGATAACTATAGGCTTACGTGTTTGTGGGTTACGCTTTATTAAAGTCTTTATATCAAGGCAGCATAGGGAGCGCAAGCGATTTTACATTTTTTTGTGTACTCTATAACGCATTCGACACTCAACGTTACGTAAAATACCCGTAACTTTCTTGCCTCTATTTTTATAGCGTTTACTTTTTATCTTTAATTTGTCCGTCTAACTTGTTATTTTAATTGCTAATTCTGTGAATGTCTTATTTTCTAAAATAGATGACATTGCTAGTAAGGCAACAATTCGGTTACTGACACTAGATAACATTATTTTTATGATAAGTTTGTCAGCACAAGAGCCGTAGCATAGCTACAGCGATCTTAAACTGGCTTACTTAGACTAAACAAGCAGCTAAATTAAAAAACGCTAAGACACATATTAATTTTGACAATCCGTATTTTTACGCTACTCTTAGCAAGAATTTGCATTATTATTGCTTTACTCACTATTTCATTACTCCCGATAACTCACCCCATAACTATGGATAATTGACATGAAGCGTTCTACATTGTCTCATTCTCTGCTAAATATCATTTTGGTTTTTATTGAATCAGCAATGACGTTATTATTACGCTTAGATCCTGAGCTACGTAAAGCAGCATACCCTTTGGCTAAACAAAACACGCTAGTGTGTTTGCGCTTGTATTTGCCTCATGTAGAGGTATATGCCACTTTTAGCTATAAAGGAGTCCTGTTGGACGCAAGCATGCCTCCAGATCGTAGTGAGCCTGATGTCATTATCAATGCTTATAGTATCCAAGTGATTAATGCACTAACCACTCATGATGTCGAGACCACCGAAAAGCTGCAAATGCGCGGTGAGGTGGTTCAAGTACAATTGGTCAAACAGTTTATTATGCAGATGGGCCTAGGCGGCATCATTCAAGGACTCATCAAAAAGATCAAAGGCAGCGGAAAAACCAAACCTAGTGACGCTGAAAAGCAGGAAAAAACCGATAATTACAAAGCACGCATAGCTGAGCAGCAAACGCAAATCAACACTCTTACCATAAAAAACCGTGAACTTGAAACGACTCTCAAAGAGCTAGAGAGTAAGCAAAAGCTCCTGACTATCATTACTGTTGTAGCGGCGGTCATTGCTCTAATCGCTATCATTGCTTTTTTTGTAAATCAATAATAAACAGCTGTATCTTAAGCGCATAACTGCAAGCGATAAATATTAATCCCGCCTGATGAAGATCAAGATAATAGTAGTGGTAATACCTCTACTATTATTTTCAATGTATTATTTATCTACTCTTGAGCATTACTAGTGCAACGAGCTTTATTCAAAAGCTCCTCGCCTCGCCCCCTTCTCCGCATTAGTGACCATCCCTGCTATCATTAGTGCAAAGTAATAGTAATATATTGATTTTGTGGATATTTTTATCAATTAATATTATTAATCATTAGCTTAAATTTAATTAACGCTTCAATCACACTTTAATCTTGACTAAATTACTCAGGATTAAGTATAATACTTATATCGCGACATTTATAGGATTAACCATCTGTTGTGAGATAGCCATAGCGTATGACTTACTGACCATTAGTTTGTTATCTATTAACGACTAACTCGTTAGTTCCAAGCTATTCGTTGGGGCAATAGGTTTAATACATAACCAGTCCAATACTGGAATGTTAAAAGCAGTACCTTACCTACTTAAGCTTACTACTAATCAGTTTGGAGATCTTTCATGCGTTTAACTACTCGAGGCAGATATGCCGTTACTGCACTGCTAGATTTAGCGCTGCAGACCAGTCAACAAGATAGTGCGGTATCTTTATCTGATATCGCTAAGCGACAATCAATATCGATCTCCTATCTTGAGCAGCTGTTCTCTAAGTTACGTAAACGAGGATTGGTCACGAGTATTCGCGGTGCTGCTGGAGGTTACTATCTATCAAAGCCTCTACACGAGATCGATGTCATGAGCATCATCTCAGCAGTAGATGAATCTGTTAATGCTATGCAATGTGAAGGACGAGGCGACTGTCAAGGCGGTACCATGTGTCTGACTCACGATTTATGGTGCGCTTTATCAAATCATATTGAGCAGTACTTGAAAAATATAACTTTAGCACAACTATTAGATATGGAAAATGTGCAATCCGTTTCAGAGCGTCAGCACAGCTCTTCTAAAGAGATTTCATTAAAAGACATTAACACCATTACTTTATCGACTAGCGAGGCAAACCCAGCATGAGCCAACATAATAATTTAATATACTTAGACTACGCCGCTACTACCCCTGTTGCTCAGCCTGTTGCTGCAAAAATGAGCGAATATTTAACGGTAGATGGTATCTTTGGCAACCCTGCCTCACGCTCACATGGTTACGGTTGGCAAGCAGAAGAAGCCGTAGAGACGGCTCGTGGACAAGTCGCGGAAGTGATCAATGCTGATCCACGTGAAATTGTCTTTACCTCAGGTGCAACCGAATCTGATAACTTAGCGATTAAAGGCGCGGCCCACTTCTATCATTCACGTGGTAAGCACATTATCACTAGTAAAATCGAGCACAAAGCCGTATTAGATACTTGCCGTGAGCTTGAACAAGAAGGTTTCGAGATTACTTATCTTGAGCCGCAAAAAGGCACGGGGCTGATACTACCAGAACAGGTTAAAGAAGCGTTACGTGAAGACACAATTTTAGTCTCACTCATGGTTGTCAATAATGAGCTTGGAACGATTACTGATATCGCCGCTATCGGTGAAATCACTCGCGAAGCGGGCGTTGTCTTCCATGTTGATGCTGCTCAAGCTATAGGTAAGATAAAAATTGATCTCGAGACGACCAAAGTCGATTTAATGAGCTTTTCAGGTCATAAAGCTTATGGCCCTAAAGGCATCGGCGCTTTATTTGTTCGCCGTAAGCCGCGTATTCGCCTAAAAGCTGAGCAACACGGCGGTGGACACGAGCGCGGTATGCGTTCAGGTACTCTGCCAACGCATCAGATCGTTGGTTTAGGTGCTGCTTTTAGCTTAGCTGAAGAAAAGCGTGAAGAAGATCATGCTCATGTTGCTAAACTGCGTCAGAAGCTATGGGATGGCCTGCAGGATATTGAAGAGATCTATTTAAACGGCGATCTTGAGCATAGCGTGCCTAATATCGTTAATATTAGTTTCAACTTCGTTGAGGGGGAATCTTTGATGATGTCGCTAAAAGATTTAGCGGTCTCTTCAGGTTCTGCTTGTACCTCAGCAACGCTTGAACCATCCTACGTACTGCGCGCTATTGGCCGCTCTGATGAATTAGCGCATAGCTCTATTCGCTTTAGCTTTGGCCGCTATACTACTGAAGAAGATATCGATACTGTACTCTCTCAAATGCATAGCGCCGTCGACAAGTTACGTGCCCTATCCCCACTTTGGGATATGTATCAAGACGGTGTAGACTTAGACTCAGTTGAATGGGCTGAACACTAAGATAGCTGCAAGATTAAGTACAATGAGTAAATAAAAATACAGATTATTAATACGTTTGACCCCAATTACAGATGAGTCGTTGAAGCAGTAACACTTAAATACTTCATCACTCATCGTCTAACCAGGAGAAAACCCATGGCTTATAGTGACCAAGTTATTGATCATTACGAAAATCCACGCAATGTCGGCAATCTTGATAAAAATGCCGAAAATGTTGGTACCGGTATGGTTGGTGCTCCAGCCTGTGGTGACGTTATGCGCTTACAGATTCAGGTTGGCGATAACGGTATCATTGAAGATGCCCGTTTCAAGACTTACGGCTGCGGTTCCGCTATCGCTTCAAGCTCACTAGTCACTGAGTGGCTAAAAGGCAAAAGCTTAGATCAAGCGAGTGAAATTAAAAACAATGATATCGCTCAAGAGCTCGCTTTGCCACCAGTTAAAGTGCATTGCTCAGTATTAGCAGAAGATGCTATTAAAGCGGCGATCAGCGACTATAAGGGCAAGCATGGCGCAAGCGATGCACAAGAAGAAGTCGCGCACTAAACTGTTTAGTTAAAGGCATTCTATCTTTATAATTATTCTATAAAGTGCTTAGCTTTATAGACTAGGGAGGTGACAATAAAGCTTATGCCATTGTCACCTTTATTTTATAAAATACCCATAAGTTTAATTATCATAATCTCAGTTATTAACAGTATCAGTTATTGATAAACAATAGGAGTTGGCATGATTGAAATGACAGAACGCGCCGCTCAGCATGTTCGAGAGTTTTTAGACAATCGCGGCACAGGTGAAGGTATCCGTGTCGGTATTCGTACTGCAGGGTGCTCAGGTTTGGCCTATGTTTTGGAGTTTGTAGATACTCCCGACGATAACGATACGCGTTATGATAGTCGTGGGGTCAGTATTTTTATCGATCCAAAAAGCTTAGTATACCTTGATGGTCTGTTAATGGACTACGAAAAAGAAGGGTTGAATGAAGGCTTTAAGTTCACTAATCCCAATCAAAAAGGCGAATGTGGCTGCGGTGAATCATTTACCGTGTGATGTTTTTGCTTGTTTGACTTTGCTTGTTTGACTTTGCTTGTTTGACTTTGCTTGTTTGACACAGTGCTCAAACACAGTTTTACGATTAAACAAGCTTAAAACAATCCATTCTATTTTTTGCTGATAATATAACAAATGCCTGATGATTGCCTGACAGACAAGCTACTTATAATCAAGCTACTTATAATCAAGCTACTTATAATCAAGCTACTTATAATAGCTAACTTTCTAATAGAAGCTAACCCTCAAATACAATAATAAATAAGTATCATTTTCTATAAAGGTCAAAATATGACTTCAGATATCAATGCGCAGTCAGACGCTCAGTTCGATAATTTTTTTGCTTTATTTGAGCAGCCTGTACAGTTTGAATTATCCCAGCAGGCTCTAGATCAGCGCCTGCGCTTACTACAAAAGCGCTATCATCCTGATAATATGGCTAAAAGTCAGGCTACCGATAATGATAATTTGCAGCAGCAGTCTGGACAGGCGTCAGCCGTTATAAATCAAGCCTATCAAACTTTAAGTCATCCAGATAGCCGAGCCGCTTATCTGTTAGATATGGCTGGGCAAGCACAGACCTTAGAACATTCTATTGCCGATTTAGATTTCCTTGACGATGCGATGGAGTTGCGCATTGATTTAGAAACGGCTATTGAGGATAAAGAACGTTTAACGCTACAGCAATTACATCCGCAGATTACTAGCCGCCTAAAAGAGCAGTCAGCCCGCTTCAAAAATGCTTATCAGCAGCAACAGTGGCAAACGGCAATCGATGCAACCCAAAAGTTAAAATTCTTAGTCAAGCTAAATGCTGATATCACCATAGCCCTTGATGAGCTTGCTAATGCTGAACAAGCAGACGACGATGATTTATATGTTTAAGCTTGATAGCTAAGTATTTATAGATGAGTATCTGTTTGTTCATTAGTATCATTATGACTATGCGTTGTCTTTAGCCTTTATACCATCATAACTATTGCTAGAGTTACGAGAGCTGCTATAGTTACGAGAGCGGCAATAATAACGTATAATCTGCATTGCTTAGTCTTTTCTTAAAAAACATATAATAATAGACCCTAATAGCCGCTTTCATTATTACTTTCTTATTTTCACTTTTACTTTTGAGCTGTCTTATGTCTTTATTGCAAATTGCTGAACCCAATCAAAGTGCCCAGCCTCACCAACACCGTTTTGGCCTCGGTATTGATCTAGGAACCACGCGCTCATTAGCAGCAGTCGTCCGTTCAGGCAAAGCACAAGTACTGCCAGCAAAGCATAATACGGATACTCTTCTACCTTCTGTGGTTTACTATCCTGTCACTGGTACGCCTCTAGTAGGCTCTGAGGCTCTCGCCCACCTCGCAGACGACCCTAAGAATACTATTATCTCGGCCAAGCGCTTTATGGGTCGCAGTCAAGCAGACATTAAATTCTCACATCCTTACGAGCTCAGTGGTAGCGAAAACGCTATGCCGACATTTGTGACCGCCCAAGGGGATGTCTCACCAGTAGAAGTATCAGCGCGTATTTTAGCCGCGCTAAATGAACGCGCGATTGACGCTTTGCCTACTGATAGCGTTGAAGGTGCCGTCATTACCGTACCCGCTTATTTTGATGAAGCTCAGCGTCAAGCGACCAAAGACGCTGCTCAAGCCGCCGGTATTAACGTATTAAGACTGCTCAATGAGCCTACTGCAGCAGCAGTTGCATATGGTCTCGACAAGCCTAATCAAGACGATACAGAAAGCTACTACTTGATTTATGATTTAGGTGGCGGTACTTTTGATGTATCTATCTTAAAGCTTACCGATGGCGTGTTTGAAGTGCTAGCTACAGGCGGCAACAGCGCGTTGGGCGGCGATGATATTGACCGTTTAATGGTCAATTGGTTAATCAAACAGCTCAGCATAGATCCTGCTGAGGTCAGTCGCCATGACAAATCTATCTTAGCTCAGCAAGCTAAATCCTATAAGCAGGGGCTAACCGATAGCCAACAAGTAGACGTTGACATCACTATCAATGAGCAAACTTTTCGAGGGATATTAACTCATGAAGATTTGCTTGCTATTGCACAGCCTGTTAGCCGCCGCACCTTAACGGTTTGTGAGCAAGTGCTACGCGATGCGCAATTAACGGTTAAAGATTTAGATGAAGTCGTCTTGGTTGGCGGCTCTACTCGTATGCCGACTATCCAAAATACGGTAGCTGACTTTTTTGCTAAGCAGCCATTGTCTCGTCTTAATCCTGACGAAGTAGTTGCCTTAGGTGCCGCGCAAACAGCACATCAGCTTATTAACGGTAATAGCGATAATAACTTACTCTTGCTTGACGTCACACCGCTATCGCTTGGGCTTGAGACGATGGGCGGCTTAGTTGAAGTGCTCATCCCGCGTAATACGCCCATTCCCGTTAAAAAACGACAAACTTTTACCACTTATCAAGATGGACAGACCGGTTTAGTGGTCCATGTGGTACAAGGTGAGCGTGAAACGATTGAGAATTGCCGCTCATTAGGACGTTTTGAGTTATACGGTATCCCGCCGATGAAAGCAGGGTTTGCCCGTATTGAAGTGACTTTTGCTATCGATGCTAACGGACAGCTGACTGTGAGCGCGCAGGAAACGAGCACAGGTACTGAAAGCCAGATCGAAATTACGCCTTCTTATGGTTTATCTGATGAGCAAAAAGAACAGCTGTTAGTGGCAGGTTTCAAGCATGCCGAGGAAGACAAGAATGCTCGCTCCTTGATTGAAACAAAAGTCGAAGCTGAACGCGAGCTGTTAGCGTTACAGTCAGCGATTGGTGATTTTGACAATCTACTCAACGCAGACGCTAAACAGTCATTAACGACACAAATGCAAGACCTACAAGATGCGCTCGCCACCGATGATTTAGCCAATATCGAAGCACAACAAGCCAAGCTTAAGCCTTTGAGCGACGCTTTTGCAGCTAGCATCATGAACCAAAGCGTCAAGACCAGCATGGCGGGTACTAGTGCAAAAGACTGGTAGTTTGGTAAAAAGAGCGCTTACCATCTAGACTTTAAACCATTTTAATTCATACTATTTTAATTAATAAATCGCGGATAGATTATTTATGCCAAAGATTACTGTACTTCCCCATCATGAGATTTGTCCTGAAGGCACTGAAGTTGAGCTTGAGACCGGTAGTAACTTATGTAAAGCACTACTCGAAAAAGGTATCAAAATTGAGCATGCTTGCGAAATGTCAAAAGCCTGCACCACTTGTCACGTCGTCGTACGCAAAGGCTTCAATGGTCTAGATGAGATGGACGATATTGAAGCTGATTTGTTAGACCGCGCTTGGGGGCTTGAGCCTGACTCTCGCCTATCTTGCCAAGTCACTGTCGAAGACGATGACTTAACCATCGAGATTCCCAAATACACCTTAAATCATGCCAAAGAAAACCATTAAGCCAGATCTATTAGCTTAATGATAAGCTCTTTTTGAATTAGAAAAAGTAAATACAAAAATCCAGCGCTGCTCATTAACGATTCTATTGAGCAGCGCTGGATTTTTGCGGTGTTAGTCCATCCAAATAAAGCCATAAAAAAGGTTATTGTTTTTATTGTCCTGATATTGAATCACTCTCTTCTTTTTCGATGCGCTCTAGCGCAAAGTTTAGACGGTTTCTAATCTCTTGATAGTCATAGTTTTTCATGTCTTTAAAGTTGAGATGTAGATTAAAACCAGGCAGAGTATGATCAACCCATTTAGACGATTCATCTTTATCGATATCGGGGTCAAGAACCTGCCAAGCACGAATATCATTATCAAAGCCTTTTAAATTATAAGTATCAGCATACTTACACTGATAATCATGACAAATATAGTCATAAGTTGCTTGGCTTATTAGAATCTCATCCTTGCCGGCGGCTTGCTCTAAACGCGCTGCACGATTTGCCTCTCTACCTATAATAGTATAATTCAGACGACTACTACTGCCAAAGTTACCGACGTGACAGTAGCCAGTAGTGATACCAATACGTACATATAAACCCTCAAACCCCATCAATCGCCACTTTTGTCTTAGTGAGCGCATCTCACGACGCATATCTATCGCCATCGCCACACAATCTAGAGCGTCTTGACGTACTCCGCGGCTATTAGGCTCACCAAAAAAGCAAACCATACCATCGCCGATAAACTTATCTAATACTGCTCCGTGCTTATTGGCAATACCGGTCATAACTTCCATATAAGTATTCAAAATATCGGCTAAATTATCAGCGCTTAGGCTATCGGATAGTTCAGTAAAGCCGACAATATCTGAGAACATAATAGACAGTTTAGCGCGCTTATTAGCGACTTGAACCGCGCTATTCGACTTGACAATAGGTTGCCATATCTGCAGCGGTACAAAACGTGTCAGCTTACTAATCACTGACACCATAGTGCTGAGTCTGCCTTTGGCTTGCGCTATTGCCATACTGTGGTTAATGTACTTATCATAAAAGAACCAAAACTGCCCGAGTACAACTAATAAGCTAGCAAACAGAATAGTAGGAGGTAAAAACCCTTGGCCACAATCTATTCTAGAACCACTTAAAGTGATACTAACATAATAAAAAACCACCATAGTGATAATAGCCGCCATCAAAAGCTTAGCGCGGTTCTCTGCTTCGCTAATAATGATGCGCACAGCAATCAACAGGGCTAAACTCAAAGCAATCACTATGCAAAATTGCATCACCCCAATCACAGTCGCTAATAACACAACAACCGCATTCGAAGTCCAAAAGCTAGAAGGACGCCTATAGTTGTAAATAAGAATCATCAAGCTAGGTAAAGAGATGATGACAAAAAGCGCCATTGAAGTTGGGCTGAATTCAAAATGTAAAGCGATAAGAGCAACGCTCAGTAGCAAAACATAAACTTCAGGATAGTTAAAATTAAAACCTTCACTGGTTTTTAGTGAAAGTCTCGGTTTTAACATCTCTAAAATTGACATGCTTTTATTCGCTTTATTGAGTAACCGTAAAAAACAGTCTTACAGAAGAAGGGATGATCATAATATTTCAGATAACCGTAATATAATGGTTATTGAATCGCGAGGAATAGTCTTACCCATTATAGTATTTTGAGCCTGCTAAGGCTACGGCAATGGTACCCAAAAAAATACCACTTGTCATTTAAATGCCGAATTATATAAGCTCAAAGCAGCTCAAAACTTACTGTACTTACTGAACCGTAAAGCTATTAGAAGCGCCTGAATAGGGCTTAATCTTGCGCGTCCAGCCACTCTTCCAGTCACCTTGATGGGTCAAGCGGTAGGTACCAGCGGGCGTATCATCTGCTATTCGCCAATCGATAATCGCTTTACTGTATGCACCGCCTTGCCGCTTCCAAGTATAAGTGGTCTCAAAGTCGCTATCGCTCAGATAGTCAATCCACTGACCGTTCTCATAGCGCTGCACAGTTAAGAAAGTGTCTTCGGTACGCAGATTGTTTTTGGGGTGCGCGGCACGGAATACTGCCGTAGCGACCTCGCCTTTTTGATAGCTTGGGTCTGGCTGTGTGAGGGCTTGTCCCCAGCGTTGATGAATAGGTTTGTCATCAAATACCACGCCTGGACGCTCACTAAATGACTTATTTGAACGATCAGGCGGCGTGGCACTGTCATAGACCTCTACACCATCACGTAGCGCAGCTGCCAGTTGCGTATATTCTTGTATATAGGCCGCCGTTTGATAAGGTCCATACTCAGTGGAGGCTCCTTCATAGTGCTGAGTAGCAAACTCTTCTCGCGTGCTTAGATAGCCGCTATAATTATTCGCTAAACCATTTACAATAACAGTATCGATTCCTGAGTCTTTGAGCTGTGTTAGCACCGCTGCACGTATGCGTCGTCCGACCATAGTTGTTGGTTCACCAGGGATGGCGACTAGGGCGATACTACCGATACGCATTAGCTGTACGGGCTGCTCAGTATTGATCCAGCCCCAGTTGCCAGTTGGTAACAGCACTTGTTTTTCAGCCTGACAGTCATCTTGATTGACGGTTGAGACAATCCCAAAAGCGCCTCGCGTTAAGCTCCCCAAAAAGGATTGATCTATTTTATTGATATCATCATTGATACGGAAGTTCTCTCTAGTCATACCCTCATACACACCCGGTATGTTTGATGGGCCATTCTCACCGCCAGCAGCAAAGGAATATCCGCGAGCAGCAGTACATAAAACCTTATTGCCTGCGCCATTAGTAAACTTGCCATCAACTTGGTAGCCCTTCAAATCTACCCAGCGGGCACGTACATCAACTGGACCAGCAACCGGTACACCTTGATTCCAAAGCTCAACCGCCTTATCGAGCTGTAGCTGCCCATCACGTCTGACGTTTTCCCACTCGTTATCACTACCTTGAAAGCCTGGTTTTGAGTTGGCATTACCACCTGCTGCCAGTACATCACCTTCGTCAGCATTGGCAAAGGCGGCGACAAATGGCTTATCTGAGCTTACACCGAAAATCTTTTCGGCACCCAACTGAGCAAAGCCTTTATTATCAGCGCTTAGATGCATAAACTGGTTGCTAAAGCTGGTTGGATGCAGGGCAAACCAATTGATCAGACCCACTGGTGTACCATCGGCAGCATTTAGGCGTAGCTGGGTCATGGTCTCATTGACATTACTATCAAAATCTTTTGCATCGACATTATTGTTATAAGCAAACTCTGAGCGGTTGACGGTTGCCCCTTTTAGCTCGCCTTGTGCCAAAGTTAGCGTCCCTGGCGTCAAGGTATCGTGAGCGCGCTTAATCGAGCTGACAATTCCACCGACGATAGCATTGAAGTTTTGGCTACTATAGCCTGCTAGCGTATCGTCTGTACTGGCAATTTGATACAGCTGCTGATGTGAATAGCCAGCATTGCCTACGTGAGTATGGGTGGCGGCAAGCATCACATTATCATCGTGATATAGCTCTCCATAATCAGCTTGCAAGCGTTTGATGACCTCGAGCTTTACCGCGGTAAACATCGCGCCCATATCTGCCGACACATAGACGACGCGCTGACCTGGATTATTGCTTTGGCCACTGTCGTCTTCACCGATGATAAAAGCGTGAGCGTATAGACGGTCATTGATACCCTGCACAACTTGACCAGCAGCATAGCCAAACATACCGGTTTCGGCGGCAGCACCAGTAATATCTGCCTTGCCGCTACCCACGAGATATTGGCTCGTCGGCAGTGTTTTTGTCGATGCAGTAGCACTATAACTCAACGTCATAGAGCTGTCTGATGATGAGAGAGTGTTTTTAGTAGTAGCTTGCGCCTGCATTGAAGCAGGCTGGTCTAAAGCAGTATCAGCCGTATCGGCCTCACAGCCCGTCAAGCTGAGGGCGGCGGTACAAATAGAGAGGAGCAACATAGAAGGTCGTAGTAATGGGAATGCAATAGAGGAAGTAGCCATCTGTTATCCTTAACATAGAGTGAAGTTACAGCTACTTATACTCACTAATAAATATTTATAAGCAATATAATTTCGCTGAAATCAAACACCTCGAACCCCTTTTAAAGCACTAAATCCATGACGATTAATACTCAAAAAAAACGGCTCTAAGCGTACACATTGGCTATATCCTTTAACCAACCCTCTCTAATATAACGAATAACAGACAAATGTAAAATTATTTTCGTAACCGCACCAGCTTACTGTTCATACAGAGAGCTATTCACACACATCATCATTCAAAGTTTTACTACATTTGCCAATCGAACGGCATTTGATGATGACCACGTAGCGCCATCATTAGCGGTTGCTGCATTTGTGCTAGCACTTCTTGCGTATAAGGAATAGCAGGTGTGCCCCATACTGGATTTGGCCATTTGATATCATTCTGATAACGGACGATATGATGAAAATGCAGCTGCGGTACTTGATTGCCTAATGCCGCGACATTCATTTTGTCGGCCTGAAAAGTTTTAGCCAGTTGACTCGATAACCAACTCGACTCACGTAAAAACTGGTTTTGATCCGCTTCTGAGAGCTCATATAGCTCTTTTATTCCTGTTACTCGTGGCACTAATATCAGCCAAGGAAACTGACAATCATTGATTAAACGACAAGTAGATAAAGGGAAGTCACCAACCAAAAAACTATCTGCGGCAAGCTTAGGATGCAATTGAAACATAAGAATTATTTCTCTAATAATAAATATAATAAAAAGGTAAAAGTCATTAGGGCTATTTTAACAGTTATCGGTGTGGGCGTGTTAGCAATTCCCTCAAGCCGGCTCTGCTACCATATGCTCGCTAAAATACTTTAGCAGCTCTTGTACAGCCTTGACTCTTTGTTCACCACTTTCAAGCTTGTCAGCATCGCTATAGCGGATACCCGAAGCACCATTCATCCGATACTTTTGTCCATTCGATTGAATGAGCTTGATAATAGCCAAAGCATCCACTGGCGTATCTGGAGCGAATTCTAAACTGACACTACTGCTATTGGCATCAATCTTGTTGATCATCAGGGGCTCGGCTTGCAGACGTAGATTATGTACCGCAAATAGCTGTTTAGTCTGATCAGGCAAAACCCCGAAACGATCGATCATCTCTGTACGGATATCGGTAAGCGCTTCAAAATCATCGGCATTGCTGATGCGCTTATAAAAGAGCAAGCGCTGATGCACATCATGCACATATTCCTCTGGAATCAGCGCTGAGCTATGCAAGTTAATTTCACTAGTCAGCGACAATGGCGTATTGAGATCAGGCTCTTTACCCGCCTTAATAGCTTTAGTCGCGCGCTCAAGCATATCCATATAAAGGCTAAACCCTATCGCTTGCATATTACCGCTTTGCTGCTTACCCAATATCTCCCCTGCCCCGCGAATCTCTAAATCTTCGCTTGCTAGCATAAAACCAGCGCCAAGCGTATTAGCGCGTTCAATAGCGCGCAGTCGGCGTTTAGCGTCGCCTTTTAGACCTTTTAGCGATGGCACGAGTAAGTAACAATACGCTTGATGATGGCTACGGCCTACGCGGCCACGCAATTGATGCAGCTGCGCTAGACCGAACTTATCAGCGCGCTCGATAATGATGGTATTGGCATTAGGCACATCGATGCCAGTCTCAATAATAGTCGAGCAAATGAGCACATTGAACTTTTTGTGATAGAACTGCTGCATGATTTGCTCAAGTTGCCGCTCTTGCATCTGTCCGTGTGCGACGCCTACTCTAGCTTCTGGCACCAGCTCGCGAACGGTCTCTGCCATACGTTCGATACTAGCGACATCATTGTGCAGCAGATACACTTGTCCGCCGCGTAACAGCTCACGCAAGATGGCCTCTTTCATCAGCGAATCCGTCTTTTGCATCACAAAAGTCTTAATTGCTAAGCGGCGCGCAGGCGGTGTGGCAATAATAGACATATCACGCATTCCTGAGAGCGCCATATTAAGCGTACGCGGGATCGGCGTAGCAGTCATCGATAAGCTATCGACATCAGTCTGAATAGCCTTGATACGCTCTTTATGACGTACACCAAACCGGTGCTCTTCATCGACGATCATCAAGCCAAGATTGGTAAATTTGACGTCTTTTTGTAGCAGTTTATGAGTGCCAATGACGATATCAACTTTACCGGCGGCTAAGTCTGCGAGTACAGTATCTTGGTGTTTTTTGCCACCAAAGCGCGATAAAGTCTCGATACGCACGGGCCAATCAGCAAACCGGTCGCGAAAGTTGTCTTCATGCTGACCGGCAAGCAAAGTCGTCGGTACTAATACTGCAACTTGATAACCAGCACTAACCGCGATAAAGGCGGCGCGCATCGCCACTTCCGTCTTACCAAAGCCGACATCACCGCAGATCAGTCGATCCATCGGCTGGTTTTGGCGCATGTCTTCCATTACCGCATGGATAGCATTGGCTTGATCGGGCGTCTCCTCAAAAGCAAACTGGCTTGCGAACAGCTCATATTGCGAAAACTCTATCTTAAAGTGAATACCGACTTTAGCCTCGCGCCGCGCCTGTATATTGAGCAATTCGGCAGCAACATCATGAATCTGCTGTAAGGCTTTTTGTTTGGCTTTGTCCCATTTGCCGCTACCAATTTTATGTAGCGGTGCTAAGGCCGGATCGCCGCCACTATAACGGCTGATCATTTGCAGACTGGCTACCGGTACATAAATACTAGCATCATCGGCATATTTCAGATGAATAAACTCTTGCTCACCATCGCCTACATCTAGAATGATTAGGCCGTTATAGCGCCCTATACCGTGCTCGATATGTACCACGGGGCTACCTTGGGTCAGTTCAGTGACACTTTTAACTAAGAACTCTTCTGAGACTCCGCTTTGATGACGGCGACGGGTTTGCAAGACTTGTCGGCCAAACAACTGCGTCTCGCTGATCACCACTAAACGCTCAGGCACATAAACACCGCGCTCAATCGGTGCGACGGTCAAGCCGACATGAGGCAAATGATTATGTTTATTGGTATCGTTATGATCAACGCTACTACGATCAGTGGCTAGAAAGTCTTTAAAGCTGTCATAAGCTTTAGTCTTGATTTTACCTTTAAAGAGCTCAATGAGAATTTCACGGCGGCCTGCGGTTTCTGCCACAATGAGTACGGGCGTTGCTGTCTGATTTTGTGTCTCTAAAAACGCTAATAAATCAGCTAAAGGCTCAGCCTTTTGGTGATTGACAGACAATTGCGGTGGCTCTTTGGCACTTAAGGTGACTAGCCCCTGCATCTTTTGACTATCTGAGCTGCTATCCTGCGCTGCCTCGTGAGTCTGGTCAGTCACAAGCTCACCGCGTGCGCTAAAGATCACGCGCGGATAATGGTTGAGCTGCTCGTTAAAGCGATTAGCAGGCAAATATAATAGTTCAGGCGCAAGTACCGGTTTATCGATATCGTGGCGTCGCTCCTCATACCGGCGCTGAATCTGCGACCAATAATCGACTTGCCGCTCACCAATGAGCTCATCGGTAATAAATAGTGCGTCACTGGGTAGATAATTGAATAAGCTACTCTCTTGTAGCCAGTCATCAGCCTCAAAGAATAAAGGCTGATAATACTCAAGGCCGCTACTAGCGATACCCGCCATTACGTCTTTATGTAACTCAAACTTGCGACTACTCGCATTAGGGAACATAGTGGCAAAATTAGTCCGGAATATCTCGCGACCTTCATCCAGTGGGAATTCTTTGGCAGGGAGGATTTGGAATTTTTTTATGGGTTTTGAGATATCAGGGAGCTTATGTAATAGCGATAACGACTCTGCGCCCATGCTACTGTCGTTACCCGAGAGCATGGCTCGTAGATCATCTTCAGTTAAGGTGCGCTGAGTTTGCGGATGAAAGAAACGAATAGTCTCAATCTCATCATCAAACAGATCCAAACGCAAGGGAAATGGCTGACCCATAGCAAAGATATCGATGATACTGCCGCGTACGGCAAACTCACCAGGCTCAAAGACGTTTTCTACTGCCCGGTAGCCCGCTTTTGCTAACAGTTCGCGCTGAGTATTGATATCGAAAATATCACCTACGCTCAAGTCAAAGTGCTGACCTATCAGCCAGCTTGGCGGCGCCACGCGCTGCATTAGCGTCTGTACAGATATTAGCAGCACCCCTGTCGTCGGCATGTCTGTCAACAGGTTGATACGCTCGCTGACGATATCTTGATGCGGAGATAGCTCATCATAAGTTAAGGTTTCCCAATCAGGAAACACATAAGCATCGACCCCGCAAAACGCCAGTTCAGTCTCGATTTGATTGAGCTGGTTTTGATCGCGCGCTACCATAATTTTGAGACGATCAGCTACTTGCCACAATTCTGTATTGACCAAGCTTGCCAGCCAAAGACTACTAACCGCCCCATGCACAGGCGCAAGCCAACGTCGTTGATGATCCTTGATAGGAAAAAGTTGCTTATTAATAGGAGAAAAGGCGTCAGTCAAAGCAGTGATAGGCATAAAGAGTAGTATCGAGGTTAAGAAATAAAGGAAAGTTATAAAATAAAAGAATATTATACGAATTTTTCAGCCATTGACCAAAAGTTATGCGGTAACGGTTTGTCCGTTTAATGTTTTTCCATCTTAAAGATATGGACGAATAGTTTAAGAGGACCCCATAAACTTAGCTAAGCGCTGACTTGCAGCAACGCAGTCAGCGCTTAGCTATTTGTTGATCTTATTATCGTTATTTTGCTTAGTTCAATTATTGTACTTATTTAAGGTCATTTGACTGATTTGGAACTCTAACCGCTAAAGAAGTCCAACGACTAAAGTAAGGCTTTATCACTAGCGATCATGCCGTTATTGTCAGCATAGAGATACATACCTGAGTTTAGAGTCAAATCACCAAAGCTGATCTCGATGTCGGTCTGACCTTCATCACGGCGCGTTGATTTGCGCGGAATACAGCCTAATGCCATGACGCCAATATCCATCTGTGCCATATCATCGACGTCACGGACGCAGCCGTAGACTACAACCCCTGCCCAGCCATTATCAATAGCCGCTTGCGCAATCATATCACCAAGTAACGCGCAGCGCATGGAGCCGCCGCCATCAACCACCAGTACTTTGCCATCACCATTAGCATCTTTGCCATTGCTGTTTAATAGCGCTTTGACGCGGCTATTATCTTCAAAGCACTTAACCGTGATAATCTCGCCGCAGAATTTATCTTTAGCGCCGAAACTATAAAACGACTTACCTTCAATATTTGGCAGACAAACTTGTGATTCAGGATTAGCATCCAATAAGTCGCAAGTCACAAAATCTTCTTTAGTCATATCGTTAATATCTGGCATAGTTATTTTCCCTTTAGAGCATTGTCGGTAAATGATTTTAGTATATTTTACCTAGGCTATCAAACTTAAGATATTTCATCCTTGAACTATAAATACTAGTGTTTTACCCGCGTCATCGCAAGCATCTGCTTATTTTCAATAATACTTGTCGTACTAGGTAAACTAGCTGACTGATATTTGCGGCGCTCGTAGAGATTATTAGCGCTCATAGTCATCGCGCTAGCGACTCGCCTAGCGCTAATAGGATGAATAGATACTGATTCTGGTACTAAAGGCGAGAGGACTTTAAAGACGTTTTGACTCATATTTTCAAGCATTCGCCCTTTGTGTTTACCCAGCAATAACGAAGGACGAAAAATAAGCAGCTGCTTAAAACCCAAGGCTCGAATGGACTGCTCAGTCTCTGCTTTTACTCGGTTATATAAGAAGCGACTGTCAATATCATTATTCATCGCAGATAATAAAAAGAAATTTTCTACGCCTTTTTCTCGGCATAACGTTGCAAAGCTGACATTATAATCGTGATCGACTTTACGAAATGCTTCATCGCTACCGGCTAGCTTGCGAGTCGTACCTAAGCAGCTGAACGCATCTGTATTTTGATCAGCACCAATGTTGGTACATATTTCAGCTAAGTTATCGAAGTCATTCACTTGATAAAAATGAATGCTGGCATTGATATAGCGCAGCGGCCGCCTCGCAATAACGATTAGAGTGTCATAAATCTCGCTTAATTGCTTTACTAAGTATTGTCCTACCAAGCCTGTGGCGCCAATTACAATTGCTTTTCGCTGCATAGCCTACCCATCATTATAGTCAAATATTTTATGGTCAATCGTCTCAGATACTTTAGTTTCTATCGACAACAACTCTTATAAGGTAACCGATTACCTCTATTATTGCTTATCATTAATTGTAAGAGATTTTATCAAAAAATCACTGGTAGAAGTGAATATCGATAAAGTAGCAAATTTTGTCTACTAATGGCGCTTAACACCCTAAATTAAAAGTATTGATATAATATCGCTGATACTTAAATACAGACCTTTTTGTGCTTCTTCGCTCAAACATATTGTTCTTAGATCAATAATTTGTTAAAATGACCGGCTTTACACGTTGAAGCTATTTAATTATTCCAAACGGCTTTGACGCATTTGATGACTTACTATACATTTGGCATCAACATCATGTTTGGCGAGACGGCTGCTCGTCACCGATGATGGTTAAAACTATTACTGTATTCAACATTCATATTTTTATCTGTCTTTATCAAGGAGATACGCGTGGCTAATACTGCACAAGCTCGTAAACGCGCCCGTCAAAACACCAAACGTCGCCAAAACTCTGCTTCACAGCGTTCTATGGTTCGTACTTACCTTAAGCGTGTTGACGCAGCTATCGAGTCAAAAGACTATGATGCGGCAACTGAAGCTTACAAAAAAGCGGTACCGGTTCTAGACCGTATGGCTGACAAAGGCATTATTCATAAGAATAAAGCAGCTCGCCGTAAGAGCCGTTTGAACAAAGCAATTAAAGGCTTACAAGCTTAATAATAAGAGTATTCTCTTATTCAGATTGCTGGGTTTAAACCTAAAAAACCTTGTCACAGGCTAAAATACTGAGACAAGGTTTTTTTATGGGTGCTAGTTTTTATTAGTATTAGATAGTTAAACCTATCGGCGCTATAAGATATAATAATTAGTTATCAACCTAGTAAGAAACAGCGACCCCCTTATTCCCACTTCACCTCTGGCGGTAGCAGAAGTCTATCGCTACCAAAGCCTGAAGCACTATAGCTCTCAAGCAAACTACTCACGGGACGACTATATATCTCACCTCGCCATATCAAGTTAGCGTTCACCTTTTCAAAAGGTCCTTCATCGAACCATAAAAACACTCCCTCCATCATTTTGGGCCAATCATTCCAGTCGATCTCTATAAAATCTAGCATGACCGCTAAAAAAGCCGATAACAACGTATCATGACTCACCGCTAGCAGCATATGACCTGGCTGCGGCTGATGTTGATAAAATAGCGAGAGAATATCTAAGCCTCCTTGATAAGGGTTCTTCGTACCATCGAGATTATTTTGCAAAAAACGGTTGATAAAGTTCAATACGCCGATCTCTTTAAATATCGGATTGGCAATGTCAGGTTCGGTGACTAAGCTACCCGGTTCCACTAACAGCGACTGATGAACAATACTACGGCTGAGGCCTGCGCCTTGTTGCATAAGCATGGCGGTGTCTATACAGCGCCCTATCGGACTTGAGAGGCTATCGACATCTAAAGAGTACGGTAGATGCCCGGATAGCCATCGCCCCCAAGCTTTGGCCAATACTCGGCCCCTAGGGGTTAAAGGCAGCTGATAACTGGCAAAACCATTGCCGTCTGAGCGCTCACGTAAAGAGTGCCGAGTAAATAATATCAGCCGTTTGTCATCGGGTAACACCCCAACAGAAGACATCATACTATCTGGCAGATGCGCTGGAGCTGGTGTGCTTGGACTATGTCTTGAGTGCACACTCAAAAGAGAGCTAACAGGATTGGGGTCAGTAGTATTAGTCATAAAAGATAGTGTAACGAGCTCTTTATTTATAAGGGGGAAAATACAATTTTAGTAACAACTTTAACTAGCCCACTTTTGACTAGTCTACACCTCGACAACTCTATTCCAAGCGAACTCAAGAGCAGTACTGCTCACTTCGTTAGGATAAGCACGCGGATTGACGATAACGCGAGTATCATTGATACGGTAATCGAACGCTTCATGAGTATGACCATGCACCCAAAGCGTTGGCGCCCAGTCCTCAAACATCCAAGCAGACAAATCGGTGACAAAAGCGGCGTTACTCGGTAGGGTGGCATACTTCTGGGACACTGATAAAGGACTGATACTATGATGGGTCATCACCACTGTCTTTTTGCCCAACTGTTTGGAGGCTATCAGCGCTTGCTTGAGCCAGCGACGCTGCTCATCATGAATCTGCATGGAGACTTCTGGTGAAAACAGCTCACGACCTGCATATATTTGCTTATAGTCGCGCATAAAACGCTTGGCAATATCTATAGTATCGCCATCAGCTTGATATTGATAGTCCGTCCATAAAGTACAGCCTAATATTCGTACCTTACCGATATCGATGTGCTGACACTGCAAAAAACGTAAGCCTAAATTCTGAGTCGCATCGTAATTATCCCAAGTCGCTAGCTTTTTATCAAAATGCAAGATATCTTCGTTAAAATATTCATGATTACCAGCAATCGTTAGCAAAGGAGTTTGTAGCCGTGCAGCTTGCTCCTGTAGCCAACGCATCCCGCTATCACTGTTAGCGGTGTCGCCTGCTACTAACACAATATCAGCATCAGTCTTTGGGATATGTCCTATGGGGTGCGATTGTCTAGCATAGCTATCGATATGAAGATCGCTTAATATCTGGAATTTCATACAACTCAATATAATGAATAAATAGGTTAACAACGTAGATTTCGAACTGTGTTAGCGGTTAGGCTAAAACGCTTATCTAGTGTAGCATTTATTGATATGGCGTTAGAGACTAAAAAAGACAACGGCCAGGTTGTCTTTTGTAATAGATCGAGTCGATTTTAATGATATCTTATAGACAATAGCTTATACCAATAGCTATACCTTAGATATCTATACTTCGTAAAATAGTCTGTAATTTAGCAGTGGGATCAGGCGAGTTGGTAATGGAGCGCCCAATGACTAGATAGTCGGCGCCATCATCTAAGGCTTGCTTAGGCGTACAAATGCGCTGCTGATCATCACTATTATCTTCTGGCAAGCGTATACCTGGCGTAATCAGTTTGAAGTCATTACCGCATAATATCTTGAGCCTTTTTGCCTCTTGCGCAGAGCAAACTACCCCATCAAGACCAGCACTTTGCGTCAATTGTGCCATCTTACCAACTTGGGCTTCAAGCTCATTATTGATTCCGATTTGCGCTAGATTCTGTTGATTCATCGAGGTTAGCACGGTTACTGCAATCAATAGCGTCTCATAATTACCATCAAGCAAGCGCTGTTTGGCTAGGCTCATAGCATCAAGGCCGCAGCTAGCGTGAACATTGACCATCCATACTCCTAGATCAGCAGCAGCCATGACGGCTTGAGCAGTAGTATTAGGAATATCATGGAATTTTAGATCTAAGAATACCTCGAAGCCCCGTTTTTGTAGCGCCTGTACGATAGCAGGTCCTGAGCGCGTAAATAGCTCTTTGCCTACTTTAAGACGGCATAGCGCAGGGTCTAGTTTATCTGCTAACGCAAGAGCGGCATCTAAGGAGGTATTATCCAAAGCCACAATAATAGGAGAATTCAAGGTTGTAGGGGCTGCTTTTAGAGGCGTTAAAGTATCAGTCATTAGTTTACCGATTTATTTAAAATAACAATCAATGAGTTTGTATTAGAGTAAGGCAAATATCTTATCAATGACGAGGACTTTTGTGAATGGTGTTGGTCTCGGCAGCAATAGTATTGTCAATCTCATCAGCAACCACTCCAGGCTGAGCCGGGGTGCCATAGACGGCTTGGTCGGCTGCTGGCGCATTAGCTTGACGATCAATAGCAATATTGGCTTGATTGAGCTGCTCTTGTAGATGAGCGTTGTTTTTTTGCAAACGGGAAATCTCCCATTTATTCTGAAATACTCTAAACAACAATAATGATAGAAGCAGACCAATCACAATACCGAGAGTCATACTCAAGATTAGCAGCAACCCTAAATTCATAGCAGGCGCTTGTGAAAATAACAAGTTCACCCCAATATCAGAATTGTTTGCTAATACCAAACCAAGCGCATAAGCAAAGCTTAGAAATAGTAGAACAAATAGTATAAAGCGCATAATGAAGTTACCTTTTAGTCAGTAGTCATTTATTGATAAAGCCTAATCTAGATCGAAGCTTCAACTGCATTATAAAACCAAAAGTAACTATACCGCTACTTTATCATTGACCGCTTCACGCAGCGCTTTACCTGGCTTAAAGTGCGGAATAGCTTTTGCAGGAACAGGAACACTTTCTCCAGTTTTAGGATTACGTCCTATACGTGCGCGCCTGTGATGCAGACAAAAGCTACCAAAACCGCGTACTTCAACACGGCCATCGTTTGCTAACGTGTCTACCATAAGATTGAGTATTTCACGCACTGCATCATCAACGACGCTCTCAGCCATCGTGTCACAGCTGACACTCAAATTATTAATAAAATCAGATTTATTTATCGCTTGCTGCATTGTCACACTTGCCTTATTGATTTAGATTTGTCAGATTAAGAAGAAAAACCTTCACTTGTTCAAGCACTTAATATTAGTTTACGTCTCAAAACTCGTGGTGACAAATGATATCTCAAATAAAAACAAATAGAAATCAAAGTTTGCTTATTTTAGCGAAAAGTTATTTATTTGTTATAATAAAATCATTATTTTTGATAAAAATTGGTTTTATCATCAAGTGATATGATATTAATAGCGATATCCACACATACCGCAAAAAGTTAAACATAAAAAAAAGCGACCGAAGTCGCTTTTTTTAATCGTACCTTAGAGTATTTACTGTAGCATTATTATCATCTACAGCTTACTGCATTTGCTCTTTGATCAAGTCACCGATAGTCTTAGGCTGAGCATCAGAACCTGCTGCTGGAGTTGCTCCTGCGCCGCCAAGATCTTTAATCGCTTGACGCTCTTCAGCTTCGTCTTTCGCTTTGATAGACAAGCTGATGTTGCGAGTTTTACGATCAACACTGATGATTTTCGCTTCAACATCATCACCTACAGACAGATGCTTAGTCGCATCTTCTACGCGGTCACGTTGAATCTCAGAGGCACGTAAGTAAGCTTCAACTTCGTCAGCAAGCTCAACCGTTGCGCCTTTAGCGTCAACTTCTTTAACTTTACCATTGACGATAGCACCGCGATCGTTAGCCACTAAGTATTCGTTGAATGGATCAGAGCTTAACTGCTTCACGCCAAGGCTTATACGGTTCGCTTCTGCGTCTACAGACAATACCATTGCTTCAACGGTGTCGCCTTTATTGTAGTTACGGATAGCGTCTTCGCCAGTTTCGTTCCAAGAGATATCAGATAGATGAACTAGGCCATCAATACCACCGTCTAGACCGATAAATATACCGAAGTCAGTGATTGATTTGATCGTGCCTGTGATTTTATCGCCACGCTCATGTTTCTTATCGAACTCATCCCATGGATTTGCTAGAGTCTGTTTGATACCTAGGCTGATACGGCGACGTTCTTCATCGATATCAAGAATCATTACATCAATCTCATCGCCAACTTGAACGACTTTTGAAGGATGGATGTTCTTATTGGTGTGATCCATCTCTGATACGTGGACTAGACCTTCAATGCCCTCAGAGATCTCAGCGAAACAACCATAATCAGTTAGGTTCGTTACGCGAGCTTTAACGATACTGCCTACTGGGTAAGTACCGCCAACGTTATCCCAAGGATCTGTACCTAATTGCTTAAGACCTAAGCTGACGCGATTACGCTCACGATCAAACTTCAATACTTTAACTTTAAGGTCCTGACCCACTTCAACCACCTCAGATGGGTGCTTGATACGGCGCCATGCCATGTCAGTGATGTGTAGTAAACCATCGATACCACCAAGGTCAACGAACGCGCCGTAATCGGTTAGGTTCTTCACGATACCTTCGATCTCGATACCTTCTTCAAGCTTGTTCAATAGCTCTTCGCGCTCAGCTGAATTTTCAGCTTCCATAACCGCACGGCGGCTAACCACAACGTTGTTACGCTTTTGGTCAAGTTTGATAACTTTGAATTCTAGCTCTTTACCTTCAAGATGCGTGGTATCACGGATAGGACGAACGTCAACCAATGAACCTGGCAGGAACGCGCGTACTGAACCGATATCAACGGTGAAACCGCCTTTAACTTTACTTGAGATGATACCTTTAACGATCTCATCATTATCAGCGATCTTCTCTAAGAAGTTCCAAGTTTCAACACGCTTTGCTTTTTCGCGTGACAGTAAAGTTTGACCCATACCGTTGTCAACAGCTTCAACGACAACATCAACACTATCGCCAACTTCAACTTCAAGTTCGCCTTCTTCGCTTAAAAACTCTTCACGAGCGACGATACCTTCTGATTTAAGACCTGTATCTACAGTGATCCAGTCGTTATCAATGGCGACAACAGCACCAGTGATGACCGAGCCACGCTCGATATCTAGGCCTGTTTCTTCGATGCTCGCTTCAAATAGTTCAGCAAATGATTCCATTATGTCTACCTTTGTATAGCCGTAGCCTGTCCAGCACAGTACGGATCAAATTTATGACTTTATAAAACGTTATGCTGGTTTTATATCTTATAAAATCATATAAAAAAACAGTTGTTGATAATAAGCGTGTCATTATATCAACTCACTAGTAACAACAGTCTAAAACAAGAAATCTATCAAAAAATCAGTACTGTATCATTATCAATAATAAGTAAAGGCGCGTTAAAAATGACAACAATATGGCTCAATGATTTAGTCTTACAATTTTACCCTAAAACAGAGTCATTTACGACTAATTAATCGTTATATTTCTGTCAAAAACATATCCCTTGCTTTTGACAATAGCTTTTTATCTTCTCATACACCACATTGGCATCCAATGCAGAGCTATCTAGCAACAAAGCATCAGGGGCAGGTTTTGATGGCGCGGTACTCCGGTTTTCGTCGCGATCGTCACGCGCTTTAATCGTCGTTAAGATAGCTTGGTAGTCGGCGACTTGTCCAGCCTGCTCTAGCTGAATCACTCGGCGCTCAGCGCGCGCCGCTGGGCTGGCTGTCAGGTACACTTTGACATCAGCATCAGGAAAAACCACCGTACCCATATCACGGCCATCAGCAACCAACCCTGAACGCGTGGCCATGTCCTGCTGCAGCTTCAACAAAGCTTGACGCACCTCAGGGTATACCGCCACTTGCGAAGCATAGCCACCAACGGTCTCATTGCGGACTTGCTCGCCTACTCGCTCATCGTTGACAATGATATCGATACGTCCTGAAGCATCATTTAACTCAAAAGCGATGTTTAAGCTTTGGGTCAGCTGCAATAAAGCGGCTTCATCAATAGCTTTATTGCCGTCGGCATCGATTAAGCCCGCTTGAAAAGCTTTTAAACCGACAATCCGGTATAGCGCTCCAGAATCTAACAGCTGATAGTCTAAACTTTGCGCGAGTCGCCACGCTACGGTACCTTTGCCAGCACCGCTAGGGCCATCAATACAGATCACAGGATAGCGTACTGGCAGTACTTGATTATCCTTATTCGCAAATTCGGACTTGTTAGCAGACGGGGTAGATAGCTCAGGTGCAGTCATAATGGCTCAATCATCATTAGTTAGCAATACTAGTCAATAAAATGCTAGTTGGAGTAATTATCGACTCAATAAATAACTCTAGTGGCTAGCAAAAGCAACCACCTTCATCAACAAATAAAGGGGGTTTGTACAATTAAATAGCGTCGTATTATAGCAAAACAACGCTGCTGTCACTAGCATTAGATAGTCATCTAAGATAATGACATCGCTTCTGTTAGCCTTTAAATGGCATGTCTACTCTTGCAGTATTTGCTGAACTTTATTGGCTTTTAGCGCTTGTCTGCGCTGCCGAAAAAAAACTTTTAAAAGTTGACTACTATGCTCCCGGCATAAGCCTTGCTGTACTTGTATATAATGATTATAAAAAGGTTGAGTGCTCAGATTCATCTGACTACCGACCATGCCAGCACGCGGCTCATTGGCAGCATATACTAGCCTGCCCACACGCGCGTGAATAAGCGCGCCAATACACATGGTACAAGGCTCTAAGGTAACATATAAAGTCGTATCCGCCGGCAAGCGATAATTATCTAAACGCTGACAAGCCGCTCTTATGGCAATCATCTCTGCATGAGCGGTCGCATCGTGACGGCCTATCGGTTCGTTAAACCCCTCCCCGATAACGCTATGCTCATGGACTAATACGGCGCCTACTGGTACTTCACCTCTGTTAGCCCCTTGCCGAGCAAGCGCCAAAGCGTACTGCATCCAGTAGCAATCTGTAAGTGACCAAAAAGAAGAACGAGCCAGCTCATGACCAGCGGCTGCTCCAAATAGCTCACTGTCAGGCCGTAAAGGTTGCAAAGCTGTTGAAGACTGCCACAAGGGCGATAACGGTAAATATTGACTGCTCATTTGCATAGTATGCTACTGCGGTAATTGCCAATCGATTGGGGTTTGACCATGCTGCTTTAGGTAATCGTTGGTCTTAGAAAAAGGTTTAGTGCCAAAGAAGCCACCACGGTTGGCGGCCAGCGGCGAAGGATGCACTGCAGTCAAGATTAGGTGCTTGTCGGTATCGATATACTTACCCTTTTTTTGCGCTTTACTGCCCCATAGGATGAATACAGTATGCTCGGTTTCCTCGTTTACCACATCGATGACTTTATCTGTAAACTGCTCCCAACCTGCGTTTTGATGGCTATTAGGCTCGCCTTCGCGGACCGTCAAGGAGCTGTTTAGTAATAATACGCCTTGCTGCGCCCAATAGGTCAGATCCCCGTGCTTAGAAGGCGTCGTACCGATATCCGTTGCCATCTCTTTTAGTACATTGTTGAGCGATGGCGGCTTAGGGATGGTTTTAGGGACTGAGAACGATAAACCCATCGCTTGACCTGCGCCATGATAAGGGTCTTGGCCCAAAATAACTACTTTGACCGCTGATAATGGCGTTAAGTTTAACGCATTAAACATCAAAGGGGCCGGCGGATAAATACTATCACCTGACTGATAAGCTTGTTTTAGAAATTCGCGCATTTCATCCATGTTCTCTGAGGTCAGCTCTTCTTCTAGTGCGCGCTTCCAGTCTTCTGGTAGCTTTACTTTATCTAAAATAGCTTTCTTTTCGGCTGCTGTTTTGGTGTTAGAGTCATCATCCGATAGGTCATCAAATAAATTCATGGTTATCAAGCCTTATTAATTATCAGTAAATCTCACTAGCGAGGGTAACAAAAATAACTGTTGTGTTTCATTAAGCTTTTAAAATAAATTTAGAAAAATAAAAAAAACGACTACCTCTATAAGTAGAGATAGCCGTTATATTAACCAATGGTAATTTTAGCTAGCGACAGATTCAGAATCCGAGCGCGGCTCATGAGTTTCAACGACTGTCAAAATGATACGACTGTCGTCTGAACTTTTTGCTTTGCGGCTGCTCTTATCAAGATCTACCGACTCTGTCGTTTGGTCCTCTTCCGGCGCTAAAGTGAGATGCACGACCCCGCCATTTACCAAATCACCAAACAAGATCATACTGGCAAGTGGCTTTTTGATCTCATCTTGGATCAGGCGCTGCATCGGACGTGCGCCCATTAGACGATCATAGCCTTTGTCTGCTAAGTAATCACGCACTTCATCATCAATCTCCAAGGTGACTTGTTTGTCATCGAGCTGAACTTGTAGCTCGACCAAGAACTTATCAACCACAGAGGTCACAACTGTTGGCTCTAAAGCGTTGAATTGAATAATCGCATCTAAGCGGTTACGGAACTCAGGAGTAAACACGCGCTTGAGCGCTTCGGTATTATCGCGGCTATGGTCTTGCTCGGTGAAGCCCATAGATGAGCGACTGATACTATCTGCCCCGACGTTGGTAGTCATAATGATAATAACTTGTTTGAAGACGGCAATACGGCCGTTATTATCCGTCAAAGTACCATGATCCATCACTTGTAATAGCAAGTTGAAGACATCAGGATGGGCTTTTTCGATCTCATCAAGCAGTAGCACACAATGCGGATGCTGATTGATTTTTTCAGTCAATAACCCGCCTTGATCAAAGCCGACATAGCCAGGCGGCGCACCAATCAGACGAGAGGCCGTATGCGCTTCCATATATTCTGACATATCGAAACGGACCAGCTCAACGCCTAGCAAGTTAGCCAATTGGCGCGAAACTTCAGTTTTACCCACCCCGGTAGGCCCTGCAAACATGAAGGAACCAATGGGTTTATCTGGCGCTTTAAGACCAGCACGCGATAGCTTGATCGCATCTGCTAAGTTTTCAATTGCTTCATTTTGACCGAAAACCAAGTGCTTAAGATCACGATCTAAGTGCTCAAGAATACTCTTGTCATCGGTAGAAACAGACTTAGGCGGAATACGAGCTAATTTAGCGACAATCGCTTCGATATCAGCCACATCGATTTTGATCGGTGCTTTTTGCGCTTTATCAGAACCGGCATAATCAAAATCAGTCGCTTGCTGAGGATTTTTAGTGCTCTGCGATTTATCATCAGATTTCGCTAATGCCGCTTGCTTGCTCATCTCATTATCAGTGTCATCGTCAAGACTGGCGTCGATATTATCATAATCCGTCTCATCGATGTCCTGCTCAAGATCAGCGATAAAGCTCTCTTCGGCTTTAATGTCTTCGGCATCAGGAATCACACCTAAACGCTTATACGCGCCGGCTTCATCGATAACATCGATCGCCTTGTCTGGCAAGAAACGCTCATGAATATGCTTAGAGGACAACTCTACTGCGCTCACTAGCGCTTCATCAGTATATTCGACATTATGGAACTCTTCATAACGTGGTTTTAGGCCACGCAGAATATCAATACTATCGTCTACACTGGGCTCTTTAACATCGATTTTTTGGAAACGACGCGATAGCGCGTGATCCTTTTCAAACACTTGACGGTATTCGGTAAAGGTCGTAGAACCAACGCAGCGTAGCTCGCCATTCGCTAGTGCCGGTTTAATCAGGTTCGATACGTCCATGTTGCTACTCATAGAGGAGCCGGCACCGATAATCATATGAATCTCATCGATAAACAAGATTGCATTTGGCTTTTTCTTGAGCGCATCAAGCAGTGACTTCATACGTTTTTCAAAGTCGCCGCGATACTTAGTACCCGCAATTAGCGAGCCGATATCAAGGCTATAAATCACGCAGCCGTTGAGTGGTTTTGGCGCTTTATCATTGATAATTAACCAAGCTAAACCTTCAGCAATAGAAGTCTTACCTACGCCTGGCTCTCCGACTAATAGCGGATTGTTTTTGCGGCGGCGGCATAATACTTGTGCGGTACGCTCAATCTCAGGAGCACGGCCGATTAATGGATCCGTCTTACCTTCAGCAGCGCGCTGATTAAGGTTAGTTGCAAACTCAACTAAAGGATCTTTGCTGGTTTTTTCAGAAGGGCTACGGCGCTCACCAGTCATAGAAGAACGCGACTCAGCAGGCTCGTCTTTGTCTTGACCGTGCGAGAGATACTGGGTCAACTCTAAGCGGCTGATGCCTTGTTTTTTGAGCAAATAGACTGCGTAAGTATCATGCTCTGAGAACATAGAAACTAAGATATCTGAGCCTTCCACCAGACGGCCACCACCGATAGACTGCACATGAAAAATAGCGCGCTGCAGAATACGATCGAAGCTTTGAGTCGGCTGCGGAGACTGCTCTAAATCGACATCTACCGTTGGCGTATGCTTATTAATATAAGTTTCAAGCTCTGTACGCAAACTTGAGATATTAGCGTTACAGGCAGTCAGCGTATTGGCCGCATGAGTGTTTTCAAGCAGCGCTAGTAGTAAGTGCTCAACAGTGAGATACTCATGCGATTTTTGGCGCGCAAGCGTCATTGCTAAACGTAAAGAAACTTCAAGATGACGACTTAACATAACGAATTCCTACGGTTGTATAACTCTTTATAATTTAATAGCTTAACTGGTAAATTAGGGCAGTATCAAGATTGTTCAAGCTCAAATGTCAGGGTAATGGATAGATAATAGCTATTATTTGTGGCTGATCGAAATTTTCATTAGCGTTTATTCATATCAACATGATAGCAATAGATAGTCAATCTTTTAACCACTACTAAAATGTATCAAGGCATATTAGCGATAGCATAAACAAGCAACCATCAGCCGCTTAAACGCTGACTAACAATAATAAAATTGATGGCGATAACTAATTAAAGATGGTAATGAGTTGAAGAAGGTAGTAGCTGGAAGACAGTAACGGATACTAACAAAGGCTCTATCAGTTATGAGCTGGATAAAATAAATGCAGTAATGAGCACAACTTTACTGATAAGACAGAGCCTATAAATTTAGCCCTTATAAACTATATAGGGCTTTATATCATAGAAATCAAGTGATAGAACAAGGAGGTAATACGAAACAGACCTTAGAATGTCTCTGTAAAAATAGAGGGAAATGAGCTGATTGGGCATTTATCAGAGAGAGGGTTTAGACTCGATAATTTATTATTCGCCTTGATGCGGTTCAATCTGGGTTAGTAACGGATAGCCTTCACGATGCGCTAAACTATTCACCTTTTTGGCTTTTGTTTCGGCAATATCTTTGGGATAGATACCGGCAATACCTTTGCTGGTATTATGAATCGTTAACATAATTTGTACCGCAGAATCGACATTATGCTTAAACTCTGATTGCAGCACGTAAACGACAAACTCCATAGGCGTATAGTTGTCATTGTACATCACCACCGCATACATAGGCGGCTTAGCGACCTCAGGCTCCGCCACTAGCACATCAGCCTGCGGCGCACTTTCTGTATCTGGGTTGTCATCTTGCGCGCGGATACCTGCAGGCATACTAGGCAAATGCCAATCCATCACCATAGGTTCACTGTTTTTAGCGATTAATAATTGGGATGTCATCATAATAACTTCATAATAATAGTGTTCGAATAAAAAAGTAAAGATAAGCTACCAGTAACCGATCGTCACTAGACTGGTAGCGGTATTGAATAGGTTAAGTGTCAAAGAGTTAAGGCGTGCGCCTATATAGGAGATTGATCAACTTCTGGCAAATCTATAAGAGACAGCGGCATACTATCTACTCGATCTCCTAGCGTCCAGTCATATAGCTGTTCAACTTCTTGACCGTCTGCCGTCAGTACCAGCTTGACCTGTAATGGCTTAAAATTATTAGGCATGACAAAGCGACCACGAATACGAGTAATCCCTTCGAGCAAATAACTAGCCGAATCTAAGGGAACTTCTACAAAATCATCATCGTTCAGCAACGTCAAAGTGGCTTTCAAACGTTTAGCCTGACCGTCCTTGCTTAGCATGGCGACATCGAAGCCAAACTCAAAGGCATTTTCAGGTAGTGGCTCAATTTTAGCCCCTAGTACTTGTAGCGGTAGACCGCCTTCTTCACTGAGCGCTTCAGCATAAACTTCATTGAGCTGGTTGAGCTGTTTATTTTCGACACTGAGCTCTTTTTGGTTCTCACGTAACTCATCTAAGTTATTTAGGCTGATGGTCAGCTCTTGCTTAGCTACCGCAACTTGATTGCTGAGCGCTTTATAGCTTGCGCGCATCTCTTCTAATTCTTGCACCGTCATCTGACTACTGTTGAGCGCTTTTTTATTCTCAGCTTCTAGAGCATGGTAGCCACGCTTGTAACCCAAATTATGACCCAGAATTAGTCCTACTATCACCGTAAGCATTATTGCTGCCGCAAACAATGCTAGTATCCAAGAGGCTGCACCTGTTTGTTTACTTTTAAAACCAGTACCATAAAGCTGCTTGCTACGCGGAGCTTTTATAGCACTGCTTTTAAACTGATAATGATCAATTCTTATCTGATGTGCTCCGCCCCTTGCTGACTGATCGTTGATATTGCTAGCTATCTGTTGCTCTGTCAAGACTGATTTAAAAGATAGCAAGTCAGCCTGATACGACAAAGGTACTGGCGGCAAGCGTAAGCGAAGGGCAGTCTTAACACGCATCTGGACAGTATCTCTTAAGAGGAAAGGCGAGACATTATAACGGAATTTATGAACAATACCTAGCATCGCCCCGTGGGCCAAATGAATCAATAGTCAACATCCTTGATTAGATTATTGTCAGCCTTAGTCAATATTAGGCTTAGTAAAAGCGAGTTTATCCTTAACTTATGGTATCAGCAATCAAGCATTTTACTGATTTTCTGGCTTAATTACTGTGATAAAACAAAACTATCAAGGGACAATCGGCGCCGCGTTCAAGCCCATTGATTCCTCAAAACCAAACATCACATTCATGTTCTGCACGGCCTGTCCTGCTGCGCCTTTGACCAAATTATCTTGTACTACCAAGACCGTCAGCTCATGACGATCATTGTCTTGATAGATAGCGATACGCAAACGGTTGCTCGCACGAACACTACGCGTGTCGGGATATATACCCATCGGCAGCACATCAATGAAAGCCTCACCGATATAGCTGCTCTCAAACTCCTGCTGCCAATCGATAGCCGCACCTGCCTGTGTCAGTTCTAAATGAATAGAGCTGAACATGCCGCGTATCATAGGTATTAAGTGCGGCAAAAAGCGAATGCGCTGAGTGAACTGACTCTCTAACAGCTGCGCTACCCCTTGCTCAATCTCTGGCAAATGACGATGTCCCGTCACCCCATAAGCCTTAAAATTATCAGTGGCTTCTGCATAGTTAAGCGCTAGGCTCGCTTGACGACCAGCGCCTGACACCCCAGACTTTGCATCGATTACGATACGAGATTCTATAAGGCGCTCATTTTGTTGGTTTTGCAAAGCGATAATCGGCTTTAGGCCCAAAATAGCAGTCGTCGGATAGCAGCCTGGATTTCCTACTAACATAGCATCAGCTAATTTATCACGGTTGATCTCTGGTAGTCCATAAACCGCGCTTTTGAGGAGATCAGGACAAGCATGTGATTGCTTGTACCATTTTTCAAATTCCGCTAAAGACTGCAAACGAAAGTCAGCGGCCAAGTCGACTACTTTAACGCCAGACTCAGTCAGAGCCTCAGCCTGCTGCATAGCCACGCCATGCGGTGTAGCAAAAAACACTACGTCACACTTTTTCAGCGCCGCAAGCGTATTTTCACCTAGATCGCTAAAAACGATATCTGAAATCCCGCGCAAGCTTGGAAAAATCTCATCAGCGCGAGTGCCCGCTTCACTTCGTGAGGTCAATAAATCAATAGACACATTAGGATGGGCAGATAGTAAGCGAATAAGCTCAATACCTGTATACCCTGTACCACCGACAATCGCTGCTGAAATCATAAACTATCCTTTTTTAAAAACTTAATGCTTTCCTTTAAGCCAAACTTACACCTTTGGCGTTTAGATTTAGTATCTAAATCTGATAGTCATGCACCGCATCGATAAAGATTTTGGCGTTGTCAGGGTTGACCCACTGAGTGATACCATGACCTAAATTAGCAATATAACCTGTCTTGTCACCACCCGCATAAGCGCCATCTAGCATCAGCTTGACCTCACTACGAATGGTCTCTGGAGAACCGTATAAAGTTGCTGGATCCAGATTACCTTGAATGGCTTTACTGCCCTGCAAAGTTTTATGACGTTTAGTCAAGTCGCGCTGACTCTCAGTCAATACTTGGCGAGCACGGTCCAATGGCATGGTCCAATCTAGCCCTAACGCATCCGCGGCGCTATCGGCCTGCACATCGAGCCACAAACCGCCGCCCTTAGTAAAGAGCACCACAGGTACGTCTGGATGGCGCTGCTTTAACTCAGCGACAATACGCTTGTTATAAGCATGTGAGAAATCGATAAATTGGCGATGACCTAGCGCCCCGCCCCAACTATCAAATATCTGCAGGATTTGTGCACCGGCGATGACCTGTGCATCTAAATAATCAATAACGGCAACCGCAAGTTTATCCAGTAACTGATGCAGAAATTCAGGATTACTATACAAAAAACCTTTGGTATAGCGATAATCTTTTGAGCTACCACCTTCAATCATATAAGTGGCTAACGTCCAAGGACTACCTGAAAAACCAAACAACGGCACTTGACCATTCAGCTCTTTACGGATACTAGTCACTGCGCGCATGACGTAATCTAAAGAATCATTGACATCTAAAGTTGGTAGACGCTCAAGATCGGCCGTAGTACGGATAGGATGCTTGAATTTAGGACCTTCGCCAGTCTCAAAATACAAACCTAAGCCCATAGCGTCAGGAATCGTCAAGATATCACTAAATAAAATAGCGGCATCCAAATCATAGCGGCGTAGTGGCTGCATCGTGACTTCAGTCGCACGCGCCGTATCTCTACATAAGCTCATGAAGTCGCCCGCTTCTGCTCGTGTTGCTTTATACTCTGGCAAATAACGACCTGCTTGACGCATCATCCATACCGGAGTGGTATCTATCGGCTCAAAACGCATGGCGCGCAGCAATCTGTCGTTTTTTAGGGGTGCAAATTCGTGCTTAGGCGAACGGCTACTGTCTGAAACACTCATTGACAAATCTCCAAAGTAGAAATAGGTATTATTATAGAAAATTTTATTGTAGCCACATATTTGCTGTAAGCTAAATAATAGCTAGTTCAACAAAAATGTCAAACTAACAAAAATGTTAAACTTAAAGCAGGTTACGCTATCGGTAACCCACCTTATAAGATTAAGCTGAGAGTGGTAAATCCACTAAGCATCATGATGTTAAAGCTAAGTTATCGCGGTGCACCATGACTATACGCTCATCTTTATTACCAAGAATCCTATCGAACTGCTCAGTACGCTCACGTGCCACACGGCGCGCCTCGGTAGAGGAGAAGTTTACTTGACCGACAGCCAAACGCTCATTGGTGTCTTGATGCACGATTTCAACGACATCACCCTCATCAAAACCACCCTGCACTTCTACCACTCCAACGGGTAATAAGCTGCGATTTTGCTCAACAAGAGCTTTAGCCGCCCCAGCATCAACGATCAAACTACCTGCCATACGTAGATGCGCAGCCAACCACTGTTTGCGAGCAATGATCTTGTCAGCTTCATTGGTGGTCAATAAAGTACCCAAAGCCTCGCCTGAGACCACACGAGTAATGACGTCATCAATAGCACCGCTTACGATCACGGTTGGGCAACCGCCCATGGCCGCAAGACGCCCAGCGCGAATCTTTGTTAACATACCGCCGCGCCCAAGCTTACCGCCATCACCAGCAATGTCGAATAAATAATCTGCCATGGCACGCTCTTGGCGGATCATCTGCGCATCAGGATTGTCGCGCGGGTTATCGGTAAACACCCCTTCTTGATCGGTTAAGATAATGTATAAATCCGCATTAACTAAAGTCGCTGACATAGCCCCTAAGGTATCGTTATCACCAAATTTAATCTCATCGATGGTGATCGTATCATTCTCATTAATGACTGGTAATACACGCCATTCAAGTAGCTGAGTTAAGGCACCGCCAGTATTTAAATAACGGCTACGGTTAGATAAATCATCATGAGTCAGTAGCAGCTGCGCGCTTTGGACGCCATGCTGAATCAGCGCTGACCACCAAGTTTCGATCAAGCCCATCTGACCGATAGAGGCGCAAGCTTGTAGTGCCATAAGCTTCTTAGGACGCTCCTCTAGATTCATCCGTACTACGCCTTCAGCGACAGCACCCGATGACACGAGTAACACCTCCATGCCTTGGTTATGCAATTTGGCAATCTGTTTCGCCCAACCATAAATAGCAGTTCGATCGAGCCCGCGACCATTATTGGTCAATAACGATGAGCCGATCTTGACAATAACGCGCTGAATATCAAAGTTGCGGGATTGTTTAATAAACCTTGCTTCTTCTGTCGTTTGTTCGCTGTCAACTGCCATAAAAAAACTCCTTTCTATGAATGGTGTTTAGGGATTGGTACTTAGGTTAATGTTTATATTACGCTATTAAACTTTTTTGAGGGAAGATACTACTCAAAAGCTTAAGCGCTAAATCTAACACGTTTACTCCTTAGTGTTGAGTAATGTCGCATCAGAATCTATCAACTTGCCAGTTAGTGAACAGATATATGATTATCGTTGTGTTTATGGCTATGGCACATAAACCACTTCTACGCCGTCATCGTCGTCATCATCAAAGTCAGTTAGATTTTCATTAGCAATCTCAGCACCTTCACGCTGCGCTTTACGAGCAGCACGATAAGCTTCGCGCTGCGCTTCCGTGTTGCGGCGCACCTCGCTCTCTAAACGCTCAAACCGCTCTTTTTGATCTTCGGCGAAAATAGGATCTTCAAGCTCGCGCTCACGCTCACGCTCGATCTCATTCATCAGATGGTATTTGACCGCATCGACACCTTCACCGGTAAGGGTGGAAGTACGAAACACAATACCGGTCCAGCCAAGCTCAGCGACAATATGTGTACACAGCTCATTAAGCTCAGTCTCGTCGACAATCTGATCGATTTTGTTGAGCACTAAAATCTGTGGTAGATTAGCTAGCTCTGGTGAAAAACGCTCAAGCTCGTTTAAGATAACATTGGCGTTCTCCACAGGATCACTACCATCAAGCGGCTGTATATCCACTATATGCAATAGACGACGCGTTCGGGCCACATGTTTTAAAAAGCGAATACCAAGCCCTGCCCCTTCTGAAGCGCCTTCGATTAGACCTGGGATATCCGCCATCACAAATGAGCGATGCTTACCGATATCGACCACACCTAAATTAGGAACTAAAGTGGTAAAAGGATAATCCGCCACTTTGGGGGTAGCGGCAGAGACTTGGCGGATAAAGGTAGACTTGCCCGCATTAGGCAGCCCTACCAGACCTACATCAGCCACAACTTTTAGCTCAAACTTGAGCACCTTTAGCTCACCTTCAAAGCCTGATGTCGCCTTACGCGGAGCTTGGTTGGTTGAGCTTTTAAAATGGGTATTACCCAAGCCACCATCACCGCCTTTAGCGATCAGTAAGGTCTGATCAATCTCAGTCAAATCACCGATGACTTCATCAGTTTCGGTATCAATGATAGTCGTGCCAATAGGAACTGGCAAGTAGATATCGTCAGAACCTTTACCGGCGCAGTTCTTGCTGTGACCGTTCTCACCGCGCTTGGCATCATGGCGACGAGTATAACGATAATCCACTAAGGTATTGGTATTGTCATTAGCGATGACGTAGACATCACCCCCTTTACCACCATCCCCACCATCAGGACCACCGCGAGGGACGTATTTTTCTCGGCGGAAACTGGCGATTCCGTTACCACCGTCACCTGCCTTTACCGTTACGACGGCTTCATCAATAAATCGCATGCTACGTTCCTTAATTTACTATTTAAGTACTACTTAATATAAATACTGCTAAATAATTTGGACATTCACGGTCTATTATTAACGTTTACTTATACACAATTAGGTTATAAACCATAATACCAACAACACCCGATAACCAATGCGACTATCGGGTGTCTTATAGGCGACATTATACAGCTTAAAGCGTGTTTATTCGCTATGATTGGCTATATGATGATGACCTAACCTATCTGCGCGCCCGCGCGCAAACAAGCGTTACGCAGGGATTTGCGTATAGCTGATACCAGCCATTTGCGTCGCTACCCGTAAGACTTGAGTGCTGTATCCTACTTCATTATCATACCAAATATAAACCGTGGCATGATTACCAGTGACAATAGTCGCTTGCGCATCAACGATACCGACATGTTTAGTCCCTACAAAATCAGTAGATACCGCTTCTGTGGAATCGGTATAAGCAATTTGTGATTGCCAAGTACTGCTATTGGCCATATCGCGTAGGAAGGCGTTAAGCGCATCGGCACCTTTTGGCGCCGTTTTTAGATTGAGATTTAAGATAGCTAAGCTGACGTTTGGCGTCGGCACACGAATGGCGTTACCGGTCAATTTGCCACTGAGCTCTGGCAACGCTTTGCCCACTGCTTTAGCCGCGCCAGTACTGGTAATCACCATGTTCAACACGGCACTACGGCCACGGCGATCCGCTTTATGATAGTTATCAATCAGATTTTGATCATTAGTAAAAGAGTGGATGGTCTCGACATGACCGTTTTCGATACCGTACTCATCGTTTAGCACTTTGAGCGTCGGAGTAATAGCGTTAGTCGTACAGCTTGCAGCACTGACGATTTTATCATCACCGATGGTGTCACTGTTCACCGCATAAACGACGTTTTTGATATCGCCGCCAGCAGGAGCTGTTAATAGTACTTTTTGTACGCCTTTAGACTGTAAATGCTTACCTAAGCCATCTTCGTCTTTCCAAATACCAGTATTATCTATAACAAGCGCGTTGTCGATACCATAAGCGGTGTAGTCGATCTCACTTGGGTCTTTAGCATAGATGACTTGGACGAAACGACCATTGATTAAGATACCGTTATTTGCTTCATCAACGCTAACACTACCGGTGAAACCGCCATGGATAGAGTCGCGCTCAAGCAGTGAAGCACGCTTAGCCAGATCGCCTGCAGGCGCAGGACGGACAATGATAGCTTTTAGCTGTAAGCCCTTAGCACTTGAAGCCTGTGCTAATAATAAGCGGGTGAGAATACGACCAATACGACCAAAACCGTAGAGCACCACGTCAGTAGCGTCGTTAGCAGCGCCATTAGCATTAGCAGCTTGTAGCGCTTGCTGCACATCGCTGTCGTTTGCAATGAGCTGACCGACATCTACGCTTGCTGCGGTAACATCGCTTTGTGCTAGCGTTTTTACGATGGCTAGCGTATCAGCAATAGCGATTGCTTTATTGCCATGATTGCGAGTTGCCGACTTTTGATGGAGAGCCAATATTTGCCCTACTGAGCTGGTATCTAATGTCTCACCAAATAAAGTGACTTGTACATCTTGCTCATTATAGAGGGTATTGAGTAAACCCATCAGCTCAATAGCTTGTTGCTCTTGGTTATTATATTGGCTTAACTGGTCTTGATGTAATTGGCGTAAGGTATCAGCATTGCTCACAGGAAGCATCCTTATAGTCAGTAAATGAAGAAACAATAAAAGAGAGGAAGAGTGTGTTAGTTGATTATCCTTCGATGACCGCTACAAACAATAGAGGATTCAAAGGCAATAAATGGCGTAGATTTTAGCTCAAAACGCTTTATTTTGCCAGTACTAACCGCTTTGCTTAAGATAATATCGCCTTATCGAGACTCTACTAGGTTCTACTTTTGCCATCTGATAAAGTTTATTTCAGCAAGCATCTAGCAGGTATTAGCAGCTATACGATAGAGCTCTTATCATTTCTCGCGTGTCTCTATCCTGTATTCTATACTATGTTGTAGCCGAGTCTTAGTATATGCGGGTTGATAGCACCAGGTTCAACCCTATGCCCATCTCACTACAGTCATCTCATCTAATATTTGCACCAACGGGCTTAACTTTTGGTAATCGTTAATGCTTTTGGTTTAATACTGCCAAAAGCACGATCTCCCTATAGTACTTAACCTAAGTGGCACTGTACCTATCATTGTATCTTTCAGTTAAGGTCTCCAAACCTTAAGGAATCAAGGTCACTGTTTGCTTAGCATGCGGTGTCAGAGTGAACTCCTTGAGATTATAACCTTGATCCTGAGCGATCTGACGATACTTGGCATAAGTCTGCTGACTCACATTAGGCGAGCGAGCCAGTAACCACAAATACTCTTTGTCCGGGGTACCGACTAACGCCGTTTTATAATCTGCGTCACGCGCTAATACCCAATAATCAGCGCGGCCAATAGGCAACCAGCGAATCCAAGTAGGAAGGAAAGTCACTTTCAATTTGCTACCCGTGTCATCAGCCGGCTTAGCTAAGCCTTCAGCGGCAATTTGTGAGCCGTCTTTATCCAAACATTTATTCGTCACGATAATACCGGAACCATCTGTCTTTTCAGTATAGTTAGCGGTCACATCGCTGGCGCAGTTGCGCTGAAAGTACATAGGTAGGCGCCCTATCTCATACCACGTACCGGCATATTTATCCAAGTCCACACTATCCACTGTCGTAGGCTCAGTCGCTGACTTATAAATAATGGCCTCGGGATCAATACTTATCTCTGCTGTTTGATCCTTAGCTTCGTTGGTGGCACTTATCGTCTGCGTAGGAGTCGCCGCATAAGCTGAAAACGCTGCTAGTGGAATAATGATAGCTAAAGCAATGCCAGTGTGCTTAAGAAGACTGGTCATAAAGACTCTCTCCGAAACTTTAATAGTATTGGTTATGGTACTTTGATTATTGTGCAGCTTTTTATTAGCCAAATTAGGGTTATCTAGCGCTACAGTAGCCTCTGACTCATTATTAGCATTAGCAGAGGTTTTCTTTCCTTCTTTTTTTGATATGTCTTGGTCGCTTTGCCCCAAGCTCTTTTGCTCTATATTGCTATCACTGTTTTGCTTATCATTGGTTTGCTCAGCATCATTCTGCATATAGTGCAGTAACATTTCTTCTTCATCAGTCATTAAAGCACTGCTAGCAGCCGGCGTGGCTTTTTTGTAGCCACAACTGACATCACTAGTGCGACTAGAAGCACTAGGCCGTTCACTAAAATGATCAGCTTGCAGGGGATTGTTCTCATAAGCATAATTGGCATCATTACTCGCAATTGAGTTATTCGCATTCGATTGTGATAGATCTGATTGCGACAAATAGGAATAGCCATCATTTGCTGAAGTTTGCGTGGCAAGCGAATTGTGAGTATTTTTAGCCTGATGACCGTTCGCCTGTCTATCGTATGAGCTATCATACGGGTCGGACTTGGGTAATGTATGGGCTTTCATAAGGTTACCGTGTTTATTCATTTATCGAGGTCTATTAACTAAGACACTCCTTTAAGATTTATGCCATCAATGATAAGGACGAGTAGGCAAAATAAGTAGTGACGCTATGTATGAAAAAGCTACGGTTTGTAAAATACTCTGGAATTATTAACGCGATCAAATACATAGTAACCAGATAGTTGCCATTTCTTAAATCCAAGTAATGTTTTAACAGTAGTGTTAAATCACCCTTTTAAAAACTGCGAATACCTGCGACAGTGTTTGCGCCGTTTGTAGCGGCCAAATCGCTCATAGCCGGTGATAAACCGCCTAAAGCAATGACTGGCATATCTGCAAGCGCAGCCATTAAAGACCACTGGTACCAGCCTAGCGGAGTCTGCTCTGGGTGTGTTTTTGTGGCTAATATGGGAGATAAAAAGATAGCGATAACCGGCGCTAATGACCGTGCTAGGCGCAAATTGGCCAGTTGATTAGCGGCAGCTATACTCTCAGCGTCATGACAGCTAATAATCAGTCCAGTAGTGCCCTGATAGCTAGGGTTAAGTAGGTCTAAGCTAAAGTCACAGTCTATCTTATCAGTAACACGATTAGCGCTAAAATCGGTATTATCTTTTGTGTGGCCATCTTGACTATTATGCAGCTTTTGATAATGGTTAAACCACGTCATCAGCTCCGTCTGTGTTAAGTGATAGGCGGATATTTTTGAGTTATCTTGGTTTAAAGTCGGCTTGTTTATGTTCGCACTGATATCGTTATTTTTAAAATTATCTGAGTCTATAGTATTACGTAAACGGTAAGGAATAATGGCGCTAATATCGCTTCTAGCCGCGAGTAATTGCGTAATGATTTTGATCTCTTTATCAGTATTATTATCTTCTAGTTGAGCCAGCTTAAGACGTAAATAACTCCAGCCTTGAGATGAGAGCTGCTGCTGATGATACTCTAGCCACTTTTGAGCTGGCTCGGCGCTTAAATCTTCATCAGCAAAGCTGTGCATCTCAAAGTGCGCTAATGGATAAGTAATGGCAATATGCTTAGGCAACCTGAGCCAAGCCAAAATAGTCTGGTTGGCAGCGGGCAGCGGATAATGATTACTGAGTAGTTGATGTTTATGGACCCATGTCAGCATTTGTGCCTCTAGGCCATACTCTTGCTGCCTGTAGTGCTGATACTGCTCAGCGCTTAGCTCAATTTTATAGACATGAAGACAGACTTGTTTATCGCCATAGTTATGGTGCAGCCGCCCAAGCTTTATCATAACATTGCCATCAATAGCAAAACCGGTCTCTTCCTCCACTTCGCGTATCAAGGCGGCAACTGCGGTCTCATTAGCTTCTATTTTTCCGCCGACGAACTCATAGCGGTCGCCTTGATGCTGCTCACGATCACGATAGCCGAGTAAATACTGATCCTGATAATAAATAACGGCTACAGCGACATTGACGACATCTTTTAAGGGTTCGGTTAATGATTTGTCAAAAGTAGAATGAGAACTATGCGGCATAATGCCCCCTGACATTTAAAGTATTCACAGCTATTGAGTGGCCATTATTTAGAAACAGTCACCATTAAAATGAAGCTTCGTCTATGATTGAGCTAATCATCAAGCCTAAAATGATTTAATTCATAAAAACACTTGCAAAAGCTTTTGATGTAAATGATAATTATTATCGTTAAGTTGATTTATTTATTGACGGTTTATTTTACTATTAAAAGGAGTTTATTATGAGTCTGGTCATCTCTCGTTATCTAAATAACCGCGACAATCGCCTGCCCACCCTACAGTCGCAGCATTTATTTGCTTTAACCAAAGAAGTTCGTATAGAGCATGAAGGGGAAGAGTATCGTCTACGCTTGACTCGAAATAATCGTTTGATTTTGACTAAGTAGCTACTAAAATAGCTTTTTGGCTGAGCGATACTCAGCTCATTTTCACCTCTTCAGCTAAATATTTTTTGCAGTAAGCATCAGTGCAAATAAGCATTTGTTCGCCTAAACGAAAAAAGGTAATGACACTTGCTATTTTTAAATCCATAAAAAACGCCTTTATCTAAAGGCGTTTTTTGTGTGTCTTAGAACTGCCAACTATAGACCACATCCACCGCGTTTTCAGCAGCAGAGGTCGCCTCTAAGTAGACTCGGCGAGTCAACTGATAACGCACAGAGAGACTATTTTCGGCATTGAATACCCCTACCCCGTAACGAATATATAAATCAGGCGAGATATAACCGGTGACGTTGACATTGGTATCATCACTATTGCCCGAAGCATCAACGGTTAAGCTTTGGAAACCGAAAGCTTGGCCGATCTGATTGGTCAGGCTACGTGTACCACTTAAACCAAAGTTAAGACCGGCTGCCGCTAAGTTATTGGTCACTTGCGATTTAAAGCCTTGCTCACTGATTTGGCTAGGGCTACCGTCATTAATACGTCCCGTTACCAATGCGTTCATCGCTTGCTGCTGCGTCAATCCCGCATTATTAAAGACAATAATATTTGGGTTTTCAGTATTGCCTTTGACGCGTACGCCGACGATATTATCATCAATGATTTTGACCGCTTCGATACTGAGATCAGGCTTCATGACATCGCCATTAAAGCGAATCTGTCCATAATTAAGCTCTAAGTTTTGTCCAAAAGCATCGATACTAGTACGCTTAGAGACCTGCACTACGCCTTTAGCACGCATCACGCCACTGCCATTTTGCGTAATATTGATTGCTCCTGCCAGTGGAATAACGGCGCCAAAGCCGCGGAAATTGACATCATCACCTAAATCGACACCGATATCGGCATTGATTGACCAAGGTTTAGAAACCGCTAGAACCTCGTCAATATTACCGATCAAACGCCTATCGAGTACCACAGCGTCTTCGGTCTGGGTAATGATATCTTCGCTAGCCTCAGGAGGACGAATCGTCGCGGTAGGCACACTGATAGCGCCTTCGATATTGACGTATTTATCGCTTGGGCGCACGATGATATCAATGTCTGGATTGACCTCTGCTGAGAGTAGCGGCGGCTGGGTCAGCACTAAGCGCTCGCCGATAATACTGAGCTTCGCCTGTAGTTTTTGCTGCCAGTTGACTGTTCCTGTAAGCTCACCTTTACCAGAACCACTTTTGAAACTGCCATCGATCACCGCTTGAGTACCACGTATTTTGGCAGTGGTATTGACTTTGGTGAGATTGACCGGCAACCCAAGCATCGCGATACGGCCATTAGCCAATTTTACATCGCCATAGAACTGCGGTTTATCTAAGGTACCGCCAAGGCCGCCTGCCATCGTGATATTACCCTCAAGCACACGCATACCCGGGAAGAAAGGTTTAAATATTGCTAAGTTCAGCTCATTCAACACCAAAGCGCCAGAGATAGGTTTAGGAGTTTTGTACGGATCTACGACAACCTCTGCATAGCCACGGGCGCCGCGACCGGTATTGATATCTGTACGCAGTTTGATACCTTCAGGAACCGATAATGCAATCAGCGAGACGCGTTTATAAGGCAAACTAATAGGGTTCAAATCACCATCTTGAATCAGACCAATTTTACCGTTGTCCGAATATAAAGTGGTGTTAATAGTAGGAGCACGTCCTTGTTGCCAGCCCACTATAGCTTTACCATTTATCTTCGCCTGCCAATCGATATCCTTAGGCAAGAATACCGAAAACAGTGACGTATCGAGATTTTGAATCGCTAAATTCACTTGACCGGCGTCGGCTGACGCGATTAGATTTTCCCGTAAGCATAGCTTGCCACTTTGATCAGCGGCCTGCCAGCAATGCGCCGCTAGCTGTACTTTTAGCGGATTAGTCTCGCCTTGTGGCAGATTCAAAATAAGCTGCGCAGGTTGTAGCTGATTGAGTGTGGCGTATTTAGATTTGATGCGACCATTGCCTATAGCGCCGCGCCATATCAGCTCGTCGCGGTTGAAGCCGCCTTTTAATCGGGCCGATACGCTAAGCTCATTATTCGCCACATCAAGATTGACCACATGCGCCTGCTCAGTACCATTAAAGGTCGCTTTGACTTTTTGGAAGCTTTGGCCAGCAACATCTAAGCCTTCAGCGCTGATTATCAGCTGACTTGGACTATTGGCTAGATTCACTAATTTACCGCGCACGCGCCCTTGGCGTAAAATAAATCCTGGCAAAGCGATGCGCTCACCCACCAAATCAATATAAATCGTTGGCAAAGCTTGGCCTGCCGGCTGGGATAGCGTCGCCCCGCCGCTTACCCTACCCGCTAGCTGGTCGGATAGCTGATCAAGGCTAGTGATATTGATTTTGGCTTGTAGCTGCTTGGCATTACCATCAGCGGTTAAGTAGTTATCGCCCCAACGTAGCACTAGATCATTAGCATTGAGACTATCAATTAAAGCGTTCACTTGTTGGTATTGAGTTTCGCTATCCTGGGCTTGCAAGCGTTCAAAGTAGCTGCCTAAGTCCTTTGGTAAGCTGAGCTTAGCAGACAAGCTACCCTTAGCACTTAGCGGTTGACCCTTGAGCATGCCGCGCAGATTAATCTGCTGCAAGTTAATAATCTGCTGGTCTTCGCCCCAGCGACCATCAGTTTTTATACTACCGGTAATAGTACTTGGGGTGTCCTTTAGGAAGTACCCTAAGTTGAAGCGATCCATAGTCGCGTTGATATCCCAAGCGATGCCTTGGCGCACGTCCACACTACCTTTGGCATTGATACTACCTGCCGCGCCTACATGACGAAACTGCTTGATACGAATCAACTGCGCATCGCCACTAGCATCAATCGTCAGCTTACCTGCTGGGAGCTGCTCAGCATCTAATACGCCATCGAAATTGATAGCAAAACGCTGCAGCTTACCTTGGCTATTAGCAGCCTTGCTAGTGGGCTGTTGCCACTCGCCACTAGTGACTAGATCACCGGTCAAAATAGCCGGATTATCAGGAAGGAAATAGCCAACATTGAAATTATCGAACCGCCCTGTGACGCTCCAGCCAATATTGTTACGCAGATCGATAACGCCTTTTGCATTTACTGCGCCAGCTTCACCACTGTAGTTCAATTTGCGAATGCTGATCAGCTTTGGGGTACCTGCTGCGCTTATTGATAAAAGACCATTGGGCACATCTTGAGTATCGACGCGTCCATCAAAGCGCGCGTCAAACACCGACAGCTCACCACCGATAAGGTCTATCTCGGCGGCACCATTACCAGTAACGCCGATAGCGCGCTCGTTTTGACTGGCATCTAGCTGTGCTTGTAGATCGGTGCTAGTGATGTTAACAATATGCCGCTGACCTTTGACGCCATTTTTACTTATATTTAGCAAACGTCCGCGCGCGCTTAGGTTGCCTGTTAAGCGCTCAAGCGGCAGATCACTACGATATTGTTTCGGCAATAAACCCTTGGTACGCGCATCAATCTGCCAAGTCAATGGGCGCTGATTGGTGGCTAATTGTATTTGCCCGGTGCCCGATAAGTCGCCGACGATGCCCTGATAATTGAGACGATTGATATCGATGACGTTGGCGTTTTTGCGAATGCGAACGTCATAATTACCTTTAGGTGCTGCATTTAATTCATTGATGACAGCATTGGCATCGACAGATAAGTTTGAGCCGCGCACAATGACATCGGCGCGGCCGCTTGGGCTATCGATATTACCAATATTCGGCACATCACGGCGGGTCAAATTCTGCCAAATAGCATCAACATAGATAGGCGCTGGTTGTGCAGATTTCGCCGGCGTTTTGCCACGAATAATCTTGGCGTTGAGATGCTCGCCATCACGCTGACGCAAATCGGCATCGACTTGTAGGTTGCTGGCGCTATTTTTTTGTTGATAATGTAGCGACAATCGACCATTAAGCGTCTGCGGTGCATAAGCTTTATAATCGCTATACTCGTCCGGTATCGCTTGCCGGATATCAAAGCCATTACCGACAGCACGGATCTTGGCGTCAAAGCTTTCACTCCAGTCCAATATCCCTTGTAGGGTTAGGCGGCCTGCGGGCACATCCGCATCTAAGCGATCGATACGCAGCTGACTATTAGCAATCACCGCACGGCCTTTATAACGGCCTGAAGGAATGTCTTTAGCAGTCAGCTCAGTATTGATGCGTAGTTTGATATCTGAGACCACACCGCTAGCCGTTGCCATACCGCTTTTTAGATGGATATTTTGTGAGTCGGCATAGGGAATCAGCACATCATCCCACCGCAGTTTGGCTTCAAACGGTGAGCCTTCATCTAAGCCCTGCGCGACGAATTCGCCGCTGACATCACTATCATTATAGCGGCTACGCACTTCACCTATCGTACGCTTAAGGGTGCCGGTCGCTTTGACATTGAGCGGATCTATGTAAGCTTTTTCAAGTGCGCTGACTTCAACAATAGCGCTTAGATCTAAAGGATAATCACCTTGCAGATCGATCTCGCCTTGTAAAGCACGGACTTTAACAATATCGCTATAAGATAGATTGCCACTGCCAACCGTGACCTGACTGCCGACCCAAGTCAAATCCCTTGCCGCTATATCGGTAACAATGACGGGTTCTTTCGTAACTTGCTTGTAGACAATGGTTTTTATTTGAGCTTGATCAAAACGCAGATTCACTGGGAGCTTGAGGGTCTTATAATCGAACGGCTCACCAGTAGGCGGCTTAGTATTGATAATCTCGATGCGTTGGATATCGGCATCACGCAAGTGCACTTCTTTGGCAAACACAGCGCGCCAGCCTATTTTTACATAAGCTTTATCTACTTTTATCTCAAGATCTTCGGTGGCCTTAATATCGATATCGGTAACCATGATACCGTCACGCAGATTACCACTACCATATTTGAGCTTGACGCCCGTCTCGCTACTGACTTTTTCTAATAAAAATTTAGTGCCTGCATCGGTACCCGCTGCATAGAAAAACACCGCAAACATCACTACTAAGACGATAGCGATCAGTGCTAGTAGCTTTAGCAAAAACGATAGCGGACACCACCGACGCACTGCTTGGGCATCTTTTTGCGCAGGGTCTTCAGACGATGGGTCGTTAGGCGGAGTTTTATTATTCAACATGACACTCAATCAAGTAAAAAATTTATCAGCTCTTAAAAAGCGAGCCTTGCTTGGATTTTCATTTAGCTTATAGCAAACCAGCACTTCATTGTGATTTAGCTTAGGGGTTTAGCTTAGTTAGGACGCTTAGTGGTTCATCAGCTTATAATGGCGAGCCGATAAAGAAATGCAGGCGCACTGGGATACTATCTTCTGTCACCCCCGCGGCCACATCGACCCGAACCACACCGACAGGCGATGCCCAGCGAATACCAACGCCGACCCCCACTTTAGTATCGGTTTTGAAGTCTTTATCATAAGCATTACCCACATCGGTGAATAACGCCCCGCGAAAGCCAGGTCTAAATTCATAGTTATACTCAGCGCTACCGACAGCGAGAACCTGTCCGCCGGTCAAATAGCCGTTTTCTAACGGCGATAGGCTCTCGTAATCATAACCACGAATGCTCTGATCACCGCCGGCGAAAAAGCGCAGCTTATAGGGCACTTCAAAGAAGTCATCTGCCCAAATATAACCCGTATTAAAACTGCCTAGCACTTGATGCTTATTATCCTCACCGAAGCTATAAATCCCGCTGACGCCAGCGCGAACAATCGCAAGATCAGTATCGCTAAGCACGCTCTCAGCGCCGGCTTCGATACCATAATATTGACGGTAGCCGCTAGTGGGATTAATCGCATTATTGACGTCGGTTTTATTAATACCGTAACCAAATAACAAGGCTTGCTGGGTGGGTTTTGAGGAGGTGAAACGTACCGGCAGATCTTCTAACTGGGTGTCATCAACCCCCGTTTCGAGCTCATCCAAACGATAACGTACCGAATAACTCTTATTCCAGCCGCTCTCTTTGCGAATGTTTCTAGCCAAAGCGGCCTTCACAGTATTGGTCGACAAATCAAAGTTACCTTCTCCTTGGTCGATAACTTCCTCTTCGTAGGTCAGACGCGCCTCTAACTTATCGTTAAGCGGATGTTTCCAAGGGCGACTACCATAAACCGTCACATTTTTACTGATGCGTGAGGCTTCAACTTCCGCGCCGGCTTGATAACCCTTGCGATTGACGAGATTATAATCAATCTTTGCAGTAGCGCGGACATCGGTATCGGTACCATAACCAATACCGACTTGAGCGTCACGAGGTTTATTAGCAGCCACAAAAACGTACAACGGAACTTTTTTGCTATTGAAGACCTCTTCAGGGGTAATACGATTGGCTAAAGTGGGTGGTACAAAATCCTCATCGATAATGGACTCTTCTTCGGGAAATATCTTCTCAGCAATATTACTGATTGAGTCACTGATTTTTCCTAAGAAGTTCTCAGCCTCTTCGTCTTTTTCATCCAATACCCGATCATTGGGTAAGCTACTTAAACGATTGGCTTTGGCTTTGATTTCTTGTAATTTATTTTGTGTTTGCTCATCGACTTGGAACTCAATCGGAGCGATGTCAGCGGCATCAACGGTAGCGCCACTATTTGCATTGATACTTTCAGTAATAACCTCAGAGCCATCCTCATTATCGCTAAGATCGCCACGACTCTCGCCACTTAGATCCGTAGCGCCAGCGACTGCGCCATCACTCACATCACCGTCTAACTCGCCATCCTCGACGTTGTCTGACTGATTAGGAGTATTATCAAAAGCCAGTGTGCTGCCGGCGCTAAGCTCATCGGGTGGCAATAAGCTCTCAACGTTGACCGTATTGAAGTAGCGAGTTGCCGCTAGATCATTACTTAATTTTGTCACATCAGGACGATAAAAAGGATCACCGGCTTCAAAATCTAGCAGCTGACGCAATAAAGGCAGCTCTACGGGTAGCTTATCAGGGTCGCGCGTGAGGGTACCTGTGGCCTCATCGTAAGTAAAAAACACTACCTCATCGAAGTCATAACGAACCCCAGTATCATAAACGAGTGATATATCGGCTTTATTATCTGGCAAGATAATATCAACCGATTTATTCAACCAATACTCATCAAAGTAGCCGTAAGTACGGCTTAACGCTTCAAGAGCTGCCTTGCTATTTTTATAAACTCTATGGTTAAAGACATCACCCTCTGCCGGTAGCGCCGTTTCTTCTAGGGTTTGGAACTCAGCTTGCTCGCTGCCTTCACCGCGGATGTCCACAATGCGGCTGTCGACGGTCACAGGCTCACCAAGTTTTTCGATAATCACATCGATACTATTAGCATCCGGCTGGCGCAGTTTGAGGGTTACATCATAATAGCCTACTGCTTTTGCAGCATCTAAAGCGGTCTCACGCAAGCGCGGCAAAGCTGCGGTAAAATCGGTTACCGACTGAACGGTAGTATCATCGATAGCGGCTTTGATATTATTAATCGGCTGAATATCTTCATCAGCTTTGATCAGTCTTGGCGTAGCATTGGTCCCATTATTAGGGCCACTAGCTACTTCTTGTTGCAGATAGACTGTGGTCTCGACGCGTGGCAAGGCTGCTACGCCGCCGTTAAATAAGCGATTATATAGCCGTTTTACGATACCGCCTTCATTGCGAGCTAATGGCTTAGATTTGTTCGCTTGCGTAACGCCTTCAGCGACGGCGTCAGCATTGTCTTGTGCTTGATAATCTGGCAGATAGTCTTCTGGATTAAGACCACCGCTCTGATCGCCATTTTGAGTAGCCGTCATCTCGCCATCGCTAGCCTCGATTTGTGCCTCATCAATGGTGTCATCAGCACCTGTCACTGAACGGTTATCTTGCTGAACCAGTACTTGCTCAGGGTTATTTTGTTCGGTAATGTCAGCACCATCATCGACTCGGCCACTACTAACAGAGTCGCTAACGTCAATAGGACGCGCCATAATCTCTGCGGTTTGCGCCTGATCTTCAGCGCTTTGTGCGCGGTTTAAGGTTTCAAGATTGTTGGGCGCAGGCAAAGTCGCCGCGTCGATTTTTGGGTCTAAGCCTAAGGGTAATTGCTGACTATCAAGTCGAGCAACAGGCGCATTAAACCCTTCATTGTTTGAAACAGTGCTATTAGCTATGTCATTAGCAGTGTTATCAAACCGGCTATCTAAATTATTACTGTCAACGCTGTTTTGGTCGCTATTAAATCCTGCGTCAAAAATATCACCTAAATCGTCAGTATCGCCATTATTAGGACTCTGCATAAAAGAGTCATTCTCAGCATCCAAAGCAGCAAGCTCCTGATCTATCTGTTCGGGGGTCATCATCTGATAACCTTGCTGTTGTATGGCCGTTGCCTGTCGTTGCAACTCTGCATCGCTATCGAAGCTGTCATTATTATCTTGCGATAACAAGGTTTCACTACCATCGGTATCGCTATTATTGTTAGCTGCACTATTAGTAGTAGAGTTGTCATTAGTGCCATTGCCGTTAGTGCTAATAGTGTTCTTTTCAGCACCAGTGTCTGGATTGGCTCTCACACTAGAGTTCCTATCACTAGCACGACTCTCATTATCTTGGCTTCTTTGTTCGCTAAACTCATCGAGTACCGATTTATCGATTTCGCCCTGCTCAAAATCTCTTCTTAAGCGTAGGGCTTCTAAAGCAGCATCAAGCTCCGATTCTGAGTCAAAATCAATAAGGGTATCCTCTGAACCATCTTGTGCTAGATTACTTTGAGCATAGTTCTGAGAGTTGCCTTGCACTTTAGTTTGCGGATTAGTCGCTGTAGGGTTTTGCGCCACCTCATTGCGAGGTGCGGTCTCAGCGGCACTGGCTGAGGCCATTCCAAAACCAACTAAAACACTAGCGACGGCGCTAAACAAAGCAGTTCGGGCAAAATAGCGACATGCGCCAACGCTTGCATGCTGGGCACGCGCGTTTATTACCGCCAACTGACTGGAGGGAGAGGACGCAGTTGTGCTGGATGGAGGAGAGTCCGACACTGGTATCAAAGCGGTCATTGAAGCGCGGTGCAATGAGGGGTTACTTCTCATGACTAATACTATCCTATCATCTCATATGGCCACTTAAGCCTAGCGTAACGGTCGATAAACGCTCTAAAAACTATCACTTATAGTCGTTTAAAGCTGACCTGTTGATATAGCGAAACGATGCAAATTTAACGATGTAGAGGCTTATCATCGTTAAGAAATGATTACTGCGTATCACCACTCATAAAATTTACAAATCATAACTGAGTTAACAGACAAATCATAGCATTTAGCACATGTATTTGCCCCACAGCCTTGCTATTATACGAGGTTATAATCATAAAACCTATCATATATTTCAATAAGTTATTGATACTGTTGATAATTACGATATTGACGCTACCATAATAGTCATTACTTTATGGTAGTGCCGCTATCCGACCACTCCTTTTTATCTTGCACTTGCGCTCATTTAAATATTAGAGAGTATTCGCTCATAGGAAGCCTAATGGCAAATCAGTTTCAGTTATTCAAGCGGCGTCGTTTTAGTGCCATGTTTTTTACCCAGTTTTTGGGCGCTTTCAATGACAATATTTTTAAGCAAGCGCTGATACTAGTACTGACTTATACTGCCGCAAGTCAGCTTGGCGCTGAGGTTAGTATTCTCAATAATTTAGCCGCGATGCTCTTTATTTTGCCGTACTTTTTATTCTCGGCGCTCGCCGGACAAATCGCCGATAAGTTTGAAAAATCCAAGCTCACGCGTTTGGTCAAGGTGCTTGAGATCGTCATTATGGCGGTGGCTGCTATTGGCTTTGTGTTTGAGTGGTATGTGCTGCTGTTTGTCGCGTTATTTTTAATGGGTACCCATTCTACCTTTTTTGGCCCTATAAAATATGCTTATCTACCGCAGGCCATGCGAGAAGATGAGCTGGTTGGCGCTAACGGCTTATTCCAAATGGGTACGTCTTTGGCGATCTTACTTGGGATGATTATCGCGGGGGTGTTAACGCAGCTACCGCAGTCGCTATACTGGATCAGCGCGACCGTACTCTTAGTTTCGGTACTAGGCTATCTAGCCGCCCGCGGTATCCCAAACATGCCAGCCATGCAGCCGAACCTAACTATTAACTGGAATATCTTCACCACTAGTTTATCCACGGTACGCTACTTGTATTCGCTTCCCTTTTTATTTTTTATTATCTTAGGCAACAGCTGGTTTTGGTTTTATGGCGCGACTTTTTTGACGCAGACGCCGGAATTTAGCAAAGTTATTTTGCAAGGTGATGAGTCGGTAGTGATATTTTTGCTGACCTTATTTTCTGTAGGGGTCTCTATCGGTTCACTGCTGTGTAAGAGACTAACCAAAAATGAGGTCAGTCTGCGCCTACTGCCCTTTGGTATTGCCGGTCTGAGTATTTTTGCGATTGATTTATATCTCTCATTATCCGGACTGAGTATCGAGGTTGCCGGCGAGTCTTTGTTAGGGATTAGCGACTTATTCGGGATTACAGGCACTTGGCGCGTCTTTGTAGATTTATTCTTCCTAGGGTTTAGTGGCGGTTTATACATCGTACCGCTTTACGCCTCTATGCAAGCCTATGCGCCAAAGAGTCATCGCGCCCGTATAGTCGGTGCTAATAACATTTTTAATGCGATCTTTATGGTCGGTTCTGCTATTTTTGCTATTGTATTATTAAATAGCTTGCAGCTGACGCTACCGCAGTTGTTTTTGGTCACTGGAATACTTAATATTGGCTATGGCGCCTTTTTATATTTAAAGCTAAAAAAGCATCAACACCAAGCAGTAATACAAACCAAAGATGAGATTGTATAGCTTCTTTAGTTATTATCAGTATTTGCTATTGGTAATATGCAATAAAAAACCATATGTAATTAGAAAAATCGTGTTTTATCAGGAGTTATTTATGACAGCGCGTCCTTTATCTAAGATTGACAATTTACTATTAAGCGTTGATAAAGCGCTACGAGCCGTAGTTCCACACTCAAACCCAAGCTCTCGTCCCCTGCCCGTTAGCAGCGATGAGATTCCTAAGCTGAGTATCACCGAATCTCGCCATGTTGCAGGCCTCATGCGTATTAACCATACTGGTGAAGTCTGCGCGCAAGGCCTGTATCATGGTCAAGCCTTTGCCGCAAAAGATGAGACTGTCAAACAAGCCATGCACCAATCCGCCACCGAGGAAGTCGATCATCTCGTCTGGTGTGAGACTCGCCTTGATGAGCTTGGCAGCCATCCTAGTGTGTTTACTCCGCTATGGTACGGTATGTCCTTTGGTTTAGGGGCGGTCGCCGGAGCCATCTCTAATGAGTTTAGCTTAGGGTTTGTCGCTGAGACGGAAGCGCAAGTGAGCGAGCATCTACAAGATCATATCACTCAGCTTCCAGCACAAGATCAGCGCACCCGTGAGATACTCGCGCAAATGGATATTGAAGAGCTGCATCATCGTCAGTTAGCACTTGATAATGGCGGTGCGGCGCTAGCACCGCCAATACGCCGCAGTATGCGTTTTATGGCGAATTGTATGAAGAGTGCCGCTTATCATATATAGGCAAATCATTTTTGGATTAGCGGTGCACATCATGGTAAATGATTTACGGATATTATCTGCCAGAGAGTATTCAGTATTATTATTAACAATCCTACCGTTGCGAGCGCTAATACTAATTGCTAGGGTATAAAAAACTAAGCTATAAAAAACCAACCGCTTTGATATTTTTGACTCTAATCTTTATGAGATGAGCAAGAACACCCTTTTCCCTTGAGACCACTAGAAGGCAATCTTTTTTATGAAACACAACGCTACTCACAAATTTGCAACCTTAACCGCTCTGGCAGCAGCTTGCACTATGCTGCTTACCGTCCCCGCTCTTGCTGCACCTGATAGCGTTGTTGCTAATGTGCCTAGTGCTAAGGACTCAAGTCAGCGCATCATTCGCCGTGCACAGCCTAATGCTACTATCAATACTACGCAGCCAGCCAATGCTCAATCTAGCGCTCAACCTAACGCGCAGCCCAACCCGACGCAGTCGAATGTAGCGACTCCGGCAACCGCTACGGCTAATAACGTACCAAGCGAATCGGGGCTAGCGACTCGCGTATATCAGCGTGGCCCTATTACTAGTACTGGCATCGATATCAGTCAAGGTCAGCTTAGTAATATCCCTGCGCCGCAAGCCAACATCTCTGATATCAGCTTCATCTCAACCGTACTTATTCCAACGAAGCAAGGTGTGGGCGCTGATAAGCTAGATGTTAGCTTAATTGATCATTTTATTGAAGACGTCTCTCCTAATGCGCGTCACTATCCACCAAACTTCCCTAACCGCTCACAGCGCTACTACACGCGTGAGAAGATTAAAGTATTGGCAGATTGGATCGACCCTTTCGCCAGTGCGCCCGATGCCTCTTATGAAGTGTTAATCCGCGCCGCCAAGCTCAACGGTATGGGTCGTAACTTAGATTTAGGCTCTGATTATGCAGTACGCGGCGGTAAATATATAGATCGCGCGATCAAAGCTCAACCTGACAGCGGTGAGGCCAACTTTTTATATGGGATGATGCTCTCAGAAGGTGGCGGCTTTAAGGAAGGTCAAAAGTACCTCGATCGAGCAGTCACCTTAGGATATACCGAAGCGGAACAAAGCTTGGCACAGTCTGATCTGCTTAGTGATCGCCGTAGTGAAGCCCTCTCGCGCTTGCGTCGTCTTGAGCAAAAAACACCAGATAATCAAATGATCCGTCAGCAAATCAAGCTCATTGAGGATGGCAAATATTACATTTGGGACATACCCGCTCCTGATATCGATATCAGCCCAAATAGTATCAACCAGACCAGTTAAACAGCTTCGATCTCATTTAAGCGCGTCTGCTTTGTAGTGACTCATTATCATCTATAAAGCAGGCGCGCTTTTTTTGTTTTAGCGCTATACTGTTTGAGTTTATCTTATCGAATCTGCTTTTATCATTATCTACTGAGACTCGCTATGACAGTTGCAAGTAACGCCATAATCACTATGACAAATGCTCACAAAAAAGCGCTCTTAGGAATAACTATCATCGCAACCACGCTGCTTACGAGTGCTTGTAACACCGTATCAGTCAGCCAGCAAACCAAATCCAAAGTCATTAGTAGTCAACGCGGTAATATTGTCTCAGACGACAAACTCAGTAGTAATACGGCCTCGACTTTGCTCTCTGCTGGTCTCAATGAAAAGGCCTGTTTACAGTACTTTGATCTGTGCTTAGGACAGCTATCCGATAGCCTACTCGATAACAACTATCGACCAGAGCTCGCTATCTTCGCTGAGCTGCATTATGCCAAAGCGCGGCAACTCGCTGAATCGACAGACTGCCTTGCTGCATTATCTCGGCCGCCAATTGACCCCTATTTTGCCAATGCGCCGCTTGATGATGAACAAGCAAAAAATAAACAGCAAAGAACATCCGCTTGTCTTATGGATTATCAAGAACGGCTATTTGATGCGGTCAAATCTAGCTATGCTTATCTTTTTTATGACAGATTAGAGCATGACTTTGAAAGCGCAGCTGAAAAAGAAAAAAAACCACGTCTACAAAACCGCATTCCAAACGATGTCGATATTCAAACCCAAGATATCTATAACGCGGCAAGCAATGACATCATTACTCAGCTGTATCAGTCAGAAGCTCGCTCAAATAGATTTATGAACGATACTAATATTGAGTACTTACCAACAACAGCGGTCAACAACTCAGCTCGAACCGCTATTCCTAATAAAGTTGCACTGGGTGGCCGCGCGACAGACCAAGTGAAAGTCATGACTATGCAAGTTGGTGATTATGGCCTCAATGTCCATCTGCCTAACGAAAATAACTATCTACAAAACGCTCGTGAACAGACTTCCGCCTTGGCAGATCTGACCTCTACTTATGAGCTGCGTCTCACGGGCCTAAACTCGATAAGCAAACGCCCAGGACTAGGTATTAGCTTCGTGGCGTCTCTCAATGATCGTTACACGACGACTATTCGCCAGCTACTCGTGTCCTCTTTATCAGGCAGATTGGCTCAAGATAATATTGCCGATAATGATGTCAATAAAAGCGCAGCCGATGAGGAGCCTAGTAGCCGCATTTACCCTACCGGCCATCTGTTGATGACCGGTTTGATTAAACCTAAAGGGGATAGCGTATTAGATGTGCTAAGTAGCCAGCAGCTCGATATTCATCTGTATAACCCTTACCGCAGCGAGAGTACAACTATCTTAGGCGAAGCGTATCCACTGGCAGCGAATTTTTCGGCCGGTTATGGCATGTGGCTGGCGGAGAATCAACTAGACGGCGTGGGCTATCTCAACTTAATTACTCGTCAACAAGAAGCCAATCTGCCAAAACTATTTATGCTTGAGCCTTATGATCCTAATAAGCGGGTATTGATTATGCTGCATGGTTTGGCCTCGAGCCCTGCCGCTTGGGTCAATTTGACTAACGATATTTTAAATGATGATAAATTACGTGAGAATTATCAAGTTTGGCAGATATTTTACCCTACTAATTTGCCTATATTAGAAAACCGTTATCAAATTCAGCAACTAATTGAGGAGACTTATCAACAAACCGATCCTAAGGGTCAAAATATTGCCAGTCAAAATAGCGTCATTATCAGTCATAGTATGGGCGGTATCATCGCGCGCATGATGTTATCTGATGATAATCTGATAGATGATTTAGATAGACTGGATGACCAAGGCGCACTCTCCGCTAGTGAAAAGCGAAGCATACGTGATGCGCTTAAACAGTCTTTTGGTGAAGAGCAGTTAGAAAAACGTTTTGAATTACAGGCTTTGCCGCAGGTGGACACTGCTGTATTTTTATCAACGCCTTTTCGCGGTACCGATTATGCTGATCGCTGGTTCACTCGAGCGCTACGCCGTATTGTTTACTTGCCAGTCGGACTGGTAAAAACAATCACTGATAATTTAGCCACGCTAGCGATTCAAGGGGATATAGCCAACAACCCTTTAGGCGCTCTATACTTGCAAAATGGGGCAAGCCAGCTGAGTAATAAGTCCTCTTTTATCCAATTGACCAAAGATATTACTATCAACGATCGTATTACCTATCACTCCATCATCGCTAATAACGATGCCGATATCACTAAAGGTTTGGCACAAATGCAGCCAGGTGGTGGCAAGATAGATTTATCACAAGCGCAAGAAGAAGATAACGACTCTACATCTGGCGATAATAATGATAGTGAGGTACGCCGCGAACCTTTGGTCGCAGCTGTTACGGTCGAGGGAGACATCAGTCAAGCCATCACTGAGCGGTTGTCTGACGGCATTGTACCTTATACTAGCGCCCACCTTGAAGGCGCGGCGTCTGAGACCGTTATCAACGGTGGACATAGTATTCAACAAAATCCACAAACGATTTTGACTTTGCGCCGTATCTTATATAAACAACTACAAGAATAAACCTATGGCGTTATAAGCTACCTAAAAACTGACGGAGCGCTATTGATTTTCAATAGCCTCGTTATGACTGTTAGGTATGCTTTGGTAACATGGCGTGACTTGCACCCGCTGCACTGCAAGCGCATAATGACTTCAATATCGTCTTTCATCGTATCTTGTTGAATTGATCGATCGCTTAAATAGTAAAAATATAGTTTATAAGGATATAGATTCCACATCAGCCAATTATTTTTGGCTATTGCCCGTGATAAAGGTTTATATATTGCGGACAGTTACTTGAGCGTACCAGGGACATTTACGCCAATCAGCTAACCAATATAGGTAACCCTTATGTTTGCCTCTTTTATGATAGATCAGATGGATGCGCTCATGCTTGCGCGCATCCAATTCGCTTTTGTGATCTCCTTCCACATTGTCTTTCCTGCTTTCTCCATTGGGCTTGCCAGCTTTTTAACAGTGCTTGAATTTCGTTGGCTCAAAACGGGCGAGCCTATCTACGCTGAGGTCTACAAGCACTGGGTGAAGATATTCGCCGTGGTATTCGGTCTTGGCGTGGTGTCAGGCGTGGTGATGTCTTATCAGTTCGGCACCAACTGGGCGGTGTTCTCAGACAAAGCCGGTAACGTGCTAGGGCCTTTGCTCGCTTATGAGGTGTTAACCGCGTTTTTCTTAGAAGCGTCATTCTTAGGAATTATGCTCTTTGGCTGGGGACGTGTCAGCAAGCGCATGCACTTTGCCTCGACGGCGATTGTCGCTGTCGGTACGCTGATATCAGCTACTTGGATTTTGTCAGCCAATAGCTTTATGCAAACGCCGCAGGGCTTTATGATAGGCGCTGATGGTCTGCTCTATCCAACCAACTGGCTTGAGATTATCTTTAATCCCTCTTTCCCCTACCGTCTTGCGCATATGGTGACGGCGGCATTTTTGACCACCGCTTTTGTCATTGGCGGTATTGGTGCCTATTACCTTCAATCCAAAAAACATCAAGATCATCGCAAGCATGGCCGCGTGATGCTTGGCATGGCGATGATTATGGCAATCTTTGTAGCACCGCTACAAGTGCTCATCGGTGATGAACATGGCTTGAACACCCTTGAGCATCAGCCTGCAAAAGTGGCTGCAATGGAGGGCATTTGGGAGGATGAGCGCGGGGCTGCGCTGCGTTTATTCGCTATTCCTGATCAAGACAATCAAACTAATAAGTACGAGGTGAGTATCCCTTATGTCTCGGGTTTAATTTTGACCCATTCATTAGATGGAGAGATCAAAGGACTCAAAAACTGGGCTCCAGAAGACCAACCGCCCGTCGCTATTGTATTCTGGGCATTTAGGATCATGGTTGGTATCGGTATGCTCATGGTGCTTGTTGGCTTATTTAGTGTTTATAAGTACTTCAAAAAACAACAATTTAACCCTGAGAGTAAATGGTTCCATAGAGCTTGGATGTTTATGACGCCGATGGGCTTTGTTGCTCTGCTCGCAGGATGGTTCGTTACTGAAACAGGGCGTCAACCTTGGACCGTTTATGGTGTTATTCGCACGGCTGAGAGTATGTCGCCCGTGGCAGCACAGCAAGTGGCAACGACTTTGATTGGCTTTATCGTGCTTTACATTTTTGTTTTTGGTGCAGGTAGCTTTTATATTATTCGCCTAATTGCTCAAGGACCTAAGCCGTACGAAGATCCTTCTGAGGATACTTACTATGATCATTCTGTGACCGAAGCTCAAGGTCGTGCTTTGAGTGGTGATGATGCGCCGCAAGAAAAAACACAAGATAAGAGCGATGAGAACTTAGACAGTCCCGCTGATGACGTCGACGATGGAGGATTGCGCTAATGTTTAACTTTGGTGATGTATTAGACTTACCCCTTATCTGGGGCGGACTTATCGCGCTATCGGTCTTTATTTATGTACTGCTTGATGGCTTTGATTTGGGCTGCGGTATTTTATTTCCCTTTGCAGGCTCAGACAAGAATCGAAGCCGGATAATGAACTCTATCGCCCCGTTTTGGGATGGTAACGAGACATGGCTAGTGCTTGGCGGTGGCGGCTTGTTTGCCGCATTCCCTGTCGCTTACGGCATTATCATGAGTGGCTTGTATCTACCTGTGACCTTTATGCTCTTTGGACTCATCATGCGCGGGGTGGCCTTTGAGTTTCGCTTTAAAGCCAATACTCGTCGCCACGTTTGGGACACCTTCTTCTTTGTAGGCTCAGTAGTTGCTACCTTCTCACAAGGTATTATGCTTGGCGCCTTAGTACAAGGGCTCGAGGCCAGCAACCGCTTATATACTGGCGGTCCGTTTGATTGGCTCACGCCCTTCTCTATTGTTTGCGGTTTTGCCATGATTATTGGCTATGCACTACTGGGTTCCACTTGGCTGATTATTAAGACCGAGCATACCCTACAAGTATGGGCGCGCAAAGTCTCAGGCTGGATGCTCTTAGCGCTTGTGGTATCTATGGTCGTGGTTACCGCCTTTATGTTCTTTTCTGATATCGAGGCGCTTGAAGGCTGGTTTGGCTTCCCAGGTTTACTGTATCTTGCCCCTATGCCGATTATCGTATTGGGTCTATTCTTTTTGATGCGTAAGGACCTTAAAACAGAACGCGAATATCGTCCGTTTTTATTAACCGTAGCGCTGTTTTTGATGGGTTATATTGGTGTCTGTTTTGCCATATTCCCATACATAGTTCCCTATCAGATGACTATTTATGAAGCGGCAGCCGCCGATACCTCATTGTCATTTATGCTGATAGGCGCAGTTATTATGCTACCGATTATTTTAAGCTATACAGCATTTGCTTATTATACGTTTAAGGGCAAATCTGATCACAATCCGATGTACTGATATTCATGGCAATAGACAGTAAACGGATTGAAGAGGAGACTATTATGAAAAAGCTAACGAAAAAACAAAGCCAATGGGCATGGTTTATTGGTCTATATCTAGCTGGGTTTTTGGTGGTCTTTACTATTGCTCAGCTGATTAGACTGGCAATGGGCGTGTAAAAAACAGTGATTAGATAAGCGCTTTTGCATGGATAACTACTAACTGGTCATAAAAAGGTGGCGCTGACTAGGTCAGCGCCACCTTTCTTATTTATATTAGGACGTGTTTAAGATTACTTCTTAAGCGCCTTGATGGTAACTAGTACCTTTCTCATTAATAAAGCTATTTACCTGCGTTAAGCGCTCAGGCGTGCCAACGTCTATCCAATTATCAGTAATTACGTCAGCTGTGATTTGAAATTTGAGCATCGCTTGTTTAAGCAGTGGTGCTAACGCTGCTGGCTGACCACTGACTAAACCATCTAGGAGTCTTGGTGACATCACACTGATTCCTGCGAAGGTGTACTTGTCAGCGTCCCCTATCGGCTGCTCGCTCGCCAAACCATTATTGATAGCGAAATCACCACCATTATTATGCTCAGGATTATCAATCAAAAGTAGATGCGCGCGTTGATCGGCACTAAGCTCATAGCTTTGTAATTGTGCAAAATCATAAGTCGTCCACACATCAGAATTGACTAAGATAAAGGGCTCATCTCGCAGCTTACCCGCTTTAAGCGCTTGAAAGATACCGCCCGCAGTCTCTAATGGCTCATCCTTTTCAACTGACCAATGCAAGCTAACGCCATATCGTGAGCCATCGCCTAGCGCTGCCATGAGCTTATCAGCGAGCCATGAAGCATTGATAGTGATATCAGTGATGCCGGCCGCTTGCAGAGCCTTTATATGCCAAACAATAAGCGGCTGACTGCCCACCTCAACTAACGGCTTAGGCGTCTCAAGGGTCAACGGCCGCAGGCGCGTACCTTTGCCTGCTGCTAATATCATCGCTTGGGTTATACTCGCCATATTTACTCCTTGATCAAAAGATAACTTTTGAGATGACTAAAAGTGTGGCTATGATTAAATATATTGCTGCACAAACTTAGTTTGATAAGCGGGCAGCACTGTCTCTACCATCCACTGATTAAAGGGGATGAGTGCCTGCTTTATCTCTTCACTACCTTGCTTGCCAAGCCAGTCAAGCTCAAAGAGTAAATCGCTCATTACCTTTGGAATATCGGCCAAATAACGGCTTTTGCCATCGCGTTCAAACAAACGAATAAAGATGCCAAGCACCTTCAAATGGCGTTGAACCCCCATCACATTGACATCGTTTTCGAACTGCTCAGCACTATCAGTAGTGGTTAGCCCAGCTTGCTGCTGCAACTGCCAAAAGTCATTAATCCAGCTGGAGATTTGCGCCTCAGACCAATCGACATAAGCATCACGGACTAAGGAGACTAAATCATAACTATAAGCGCCGATAACCGCGTCTTGGAAGTCGATCACACCTAAGCGCGCGGGGTCGGCTTGGTCTTGCATCAAGTTTCGACTGTGATAATCACGATGGACGATGACTTGTGGCTGGCGCAAAATCTCGTTAATTAACGCCTTTTTGACAGCTTCCCAAAGACCAACGTCTAGATCGACCTCAATATACGGGATAAACCAGTCACTAAATAAGTCCATCTCGCGATTGAGAAGCTCGTCATCATAATCTGGCAAGTGGTGCTGGGTCTTAGCAATCTCTACTGGCAATTGTTGCAGCGCAATTAAGGTCTGCATAGCGGCTTGATAATAGGTATTTACTTGCACAGAAGTTGCACCAACCAACAAGTGTGCAAACTCCACCGTGCCAAAATCTTGTAGAACCAGAAACCCTTGCTTAATATCTTGCGCGATAAGGGTTGGCACATTAATCGCTGGCGCCATTAAACCTGTTACGTTTATAAACTGCTGCATCGCTTGCTGCTCATCAGCAGAGTCCATCACCATGTAATGCTCAGAATTATCATTATCTGACTGGCTTAACCATTGCAGACGATGGTACCGGCGGCTACTGGCATCCCCTGGCAGGCTATCGAGTTTAAACTCTTGACCGGCAAATACTTGCTGCAACCAACGGATTAGCTGCTGCTGACGCTCATCAGCGGCCTCGGTGTTACTCACTATTTGAGTTGATGTGTGGGTGCCGATTGTAGAATCGGTGTTCATAAGCATTTTATCTGTCATAGCGTTAGTAGTCATAAAGAAAATCGCCGGTTAAATAGAGTGATAAGTCGGGCAAATACTTGCTAAAATAACGAACCATCTGAGAGTGCTTAGTATTTTTATTAGTCTTATTGACTCGCGACTCACTATTAGCCAGCTTATCAATAAAAGAAATACCTTGCTGCATTATAAAATTTGCTGATTAGTGTAGCTGATTTGGTTTTTTTTGACTATCATAAGTCAAAATAATTGTTGCTTTGCTAATTATTGAACAAGTAAACAAAGGTTAACTGGGTCTTTATATCGGTACAAAGCTACTGTAGTAAACGACCAAACAGATCCTATTGTTAAATAATTGAGATTAAATCACTAACAGTAAGTGATACTTATAAAATGTATATCGAGTGGTTAGCTTCTGGTTTGATACTCGCTTTTAAAATCCATTGACTATCTGTCTCCATCGTAACCCAATTGGCTAATAGGCTCTACAATCATAGGTGTGCCCTTGTTATATTCTCCGCTCTACCAAAGCATTCGCATGATTCTATTCGGTGCGTTAAGTTTATCTAGCTTAACGGTCAGTGCCGCTATCACCGATGACGATCAACAGATGCGCGAGCCTGTGGTAGCTGAGGGAATTGAGCGCCCATTGGCGGATCTCGATACTGCTAGCGCTAATGAGTTAGCTCCTATGGCGCCCATAAATGAAAGTGCCACTATAAGCTCAGGCGCCGCTATAGATAACGCTTCTGCGTTAGAAAACAATGATGACTCTCAAATAGCGACTAGCACAACTACAGAACCAGTCGCTATCGCTGACTCCACTATCGACTCTGATACGGGCATTACGGATACTGACCCTGAAAACCTAGATCTTAATGACGAAACTATCCAAGATAGCTTAATGCGCTTGGCGGAATTTTATGAATTAAAACCCAATAGTGATGTTGCTAATAAAGCTACGGTGCTACCCGATGGCACTAATAACCTAGTCAATAGCGACCTACCTGTCGCTAAGCTAGATGATTCTTTAGCAGCAAAACAAACCCTGCCAAAGCTAGGGAGCAATTTAAAAGTCATCCCTATTACTGTTGACGATGCGCCACGCTGTGAAGGTCAATGGGTCTATCCTAATAGCAATCCGAATTACCAGCGGGCGATAAACGAAGCCAATAGCGACGCAAATGCCCCTTTAAACAATCAAGATTCGATATTCGCTGAATCCGACTATGGTTATTATGACAATGTCGACTATGCTGAGCTGTCAGGGAACGTAATTATCGATCAAGGTGAGCAACACATCGAGGCTCAAAAAGTAGTTTTAGATCTCAGCAGTGGCGTGGCAGCAGCACAAGGGCAAGTCATGTTCACTGACCAAGCGATCGGTAATACGCCAAACCGCGATACAAGACTCAGTACCGGGAACGAGCGCGGAACTGCCGCTCTTAATGATAGAGTCACACAAGGCGGTTTGATTGGCGTCGCTGATAGCCTAGCTTATAATACAAAGAACCAGCAGTCGACGGCCCGCGACGTCGCTTTTGCTAGCGTCCCTCTGCAAGCGCATGGTTATGCCAAACAGCTCAATCGCCCTAATGAAAGTCAATACGAGCTTGATGGCGTGATGTTCACTACCTGCCCGCCTACTGACCGTAAATGGCAGCTCGAAGCTAAAAATATCGATTTAGATACCGATACTGGTCGCGGCGAAGCGTATAACACCACTTTCAAAATCGCCGATGTGCCGGTGCTTTATTTGCCCTATTTCAACTTCCCTATTGACTCACGTCGTAGCAGCGGCTTTTTATTACCCAACGCCAGCGTCGGTAGTGAAAACGGTCTAGAAATTGATGTTCCTTATTATTTCAATCTAGCACCTAATTATGATGCCACGCTCAACACCCATCTTTATACCAATCGTAACCCGATGCTCTCAGGGGAATTTCGTTATCTAACAGAAGATTATGGTGAGGGCATACTTAACGGCTCCTACCTGCCTGATGATAGAAAGTATGATGGTGAAGATCGTAGCAGTCTGTTTTATGATCACTACTGGTCCTCTAACAGTATCCCGCGCTTGAGCGGTGATGCTAAATACAGCTATGTCTCTGACGCCGATTACCTTAATGATTTTGATACCTTAGGGTTATCTGACAATACCCTCAATCTGCCGCGCCGAGCTCGGCTTAATTATTATAATGACTACATCAATGGTGAACTCAAAGTTGAAACCTATCAAACTTTAGATGCCATTACTAATACTGGTGAGCAGTTAGAAGATAAAGATAAACCTTACTCGCGCCTACCTCAGTTATCGCTCAACTATCGCTTACCTTGGTCAGATAGTATAAACTTCACAGGTGTTCATGACTCAGCTTACTTTAAGAAGTCGATTGACGACGGCTCGGAGGCCGAGAAAAGTGGCGTTAGAGTCTATAATAAGCTAAGTGCCGCTTACCCTATTGAGGCCGCGTGGGGGTATATCAACCCTAAGCTGAGCTTACAGCATCTGTATACCTCCTACGATCAAGATAGCTTAGACGCTAATAATCTCGACGAAGATGATGGTAGCCAGTCCGTATTTGTCCCGCAAGCGAGCATTGATGCTGGTCTGAATTTTTACCAATCAGGCTCACCTTTTGGCGCTTTTGATGAAACGATGGGCGGTTATCAGCTGCTTAGCCCGCGGCTAAAATATACCTATTCCCCTTTTGAAGATCAGAACGATATTCCTAACTTCAACACACGTATCGCTTCTATCAATTATGAGCAGCTCTTCTCAGATAGCTGGTTCTTAGGGTATGACCGCCTGCAAGATTTGCACGCTATTACTCCTGGTATCAATTATCGTTACATCGACGCAACGGGTGTGACACGTTTTGATGGTAGCATTGCAGAGCAGTTTTATTATGGTGATGGTCGGGTGACTTTAGAGGGTCAAACGCCAGTATTTAATACTGACTCATCAGGAATGGTATGGAATGCCAGCACTCAACCCTACAATAACGTCTGGGTAGATGTCAGTGGCGCGCTAAACAGTAGTTATGATCTCAATTACCTCACTACTGAGCTGCGCTATCAGCCTTCAAATAATAGCTTATTCAACGTCGGCTTCGTAAAGCGTCAGGAAGATAAAAACACCAATCAGCTTCCCATTTCAGCCTTCACTGCATCGGCTATTTTTCCGATAAACAGTAACTGGCGAGTTCTGGCACAAGGGCAGTATGATTATCGGCGCAACCAAACTCTCGATGCTTTAGTCGGGATAGATTACGAAGATTGCTGTTTTGGCTTTGCCGTTTATGGTCGTCGTTATTATAATGATTTGAATATCAACGATAAGCCTAATCAAGCGATCATGGCTGAAATTAGGCTTAATGGTTTAGGCAGTGGCAGTGGCCGCTTGACTCGCCTATTATCAGATAAAGTATTAGGGTTTGAGCCGACACAAACCGCCTGGAAAGACTAACAAACAATCTACCCTATCGCTATATAAAGTTGGATTTTGCCTACAAGTGCATGCCGCTGATCAACCCATAACCGATATGATGACATCAATAAGGATTATCATGAGACTTTTTTCTTTACGCCAGACTAACCGAGCCATACTAATGAGTATGGGCACCAGTCTGGGTCTTATACTTGCGTTTAATGCTCAAGCGGCTACTGTTGAACCTACTAATAATCAAGCAGCCGGTGTTGAGAGCCAAAATACCAGCCGCATAACGCCTGCAACCAGTACCGATGGCATTATTGCCCTAGTCAATGATAATGCTATTCTAAAAAGCGAACTGATTAATGCTGTCGTTCAAACCCAAGCCAGAGCGCAAGCTGCAGGCCAGCCTATCGCCAACTCACCACAACTGCAGTCCGAAGTCCTGAATGGCTTGATTCAACGCGAGTTACAGCTCTCTCTTGCCAATAGACTTGGTCTACAACCTGATGACGCGGCCATCAATCAGCGTTTAGCGCAGATTGCTCAAGGAGAAGGCGTCAATAGCTTAGCCGGCCTACAACAAAAACTAGATGCCAACCAACCAGGTAGCTATGCTGCCTTGCGAGCGAAGTTGTTTGAAGATGCAGCTATTCAAGCCTTACAACAACGCCAAGTCAGTAGCCGAGTCCGTATCAGTGAACAAGATATCGATGCCTTTTTGGCTTCCCCTGAAGCGAAGCGTCTCAACCAAAATGAATACCAGACCATTCACGTACGTGTGCCTTACATTGATGACTATAGCCGTCTCTCAGCCGCTCAGCGCGAGCAAGCGCTTGCCATAGCAAAAACCCTGCGTACACGTTTATTAGAACCTAATGTCGACGTTGCGGCAGCGATAACTGCCGTGCAAGGCAGCTACCCTATTCCACTACAAGGTGGCGATATGGGCTTTCATAGAGCTGCTGCGCTACCGACTGAGCTATCAAGTCAGATTACCAAGCTTGAAGTTGGGGAAGTGAGCGCGCCTTTGGTCACTCCAGAAGGAATCGATATCGTCAAATTAGCCAATAAAACCGTTAGTGACAAAATGATCGTACCACAATGGGATGTTCGACATATCTTGGTCAAAACTGATGAATTACAGACCGACAGCCTAGCTCAGCAAAAAATAAACGACCTCTATGAGCAGCTCCGTCAAGGCGCAGATTTTGCTAGCTTAGCTTCGACTTACTCTGATGATCCAGGGTCTGCTGGACGTGGCGGCGATTTGAACTGGGTTGGCGAAGGTGAAATGGTTGGAGAGTTCGAAGCGGTCATGAAGAACACGACCGTCGGTGACTATTCCGCGCCCTTCAAAAGCCAGTTTGGCTGGCACATACTGAAAGTCGATGATAAGCGTCAACAAGATGTTAGTAATGAATATCGCCGTGATATGGCTCGTCAAGCCTTATTTCAACGCTTAGCGCCTCAAGCGACAGAAGACTGGTTACAAGAGCTACGGGCGGGCGCTTACATTCAAGTGATTGAATGATAGCGCTTAGCTCGTTTATAGTCATTTATAAACTTAGCTCATTGACTTAAATTTATTCGCTTCAATCAGCTCAGTGTTCAAGGATATATGCTAAAGCATATATCCTTTTTTTGTGCTTAAACAAAATCTTATCGCTTTATATTGTTGCGCTGCGAGTTCTCTTACGTTAATTGCTCAATCGTCTTTATTAACGAAATGTTTGTTTACTTTTACTTTATTAACACTTATTATCAGACAATTGTTTTTATATTACTCAAAAATATTACAATTTCAGGCTCATATTGGAATAACAGCCCCTATTAGCCTACATTTATCTATAAAAATAAACTACAATAAAAACAAACACTTAAATACAAAACCTTATTTATTGATACGCAAATATGCTTTGAAATCATTATTGCTATTGATAAGGTAGCTGCAGCAAATCTAAGAAATTCATCGGCTTTATACCTATAGCTCTAATGGTAATAATCATATGAACAATGATTAGCAATAATAAATTTATTATTACCATTAATAGCGCAGTAATAGACAATAATAGGAGAAAATATGATAAGTAAGGGTGACAAGTTAATCTGTACAAGTGGAAACTATTTTTATAAGAAAGACGAAATATATACCGTAGGCGAATTTGTGAATGACAAATATTTTGAACTATCTACGGGTCATAACGATGAGCACTGGTATGCCACCATTGATGAGAAAAGCATATATGTCAGTTTTGATTGTTTTACTGAAGAATGCGATGATGCTTGGTTTGCGGTAACTGAAGATAAAAATGATGACTGGCTGAGTGCTTATGATACCTTAGCTCATGTCTAAAAAACTGTTAGATGTTACGGGATATCTAGTTTAGACGACTTCATGTGACTTTAAACAGTTTTAAGGCTCATTATACTAAGAAGTCATACTTATCAGAACTGCTAAGTATTCAATGTTTGCTAGTAGCAATTTTTCTTAATATAAATTATGAACAAGAAAAAACCCGAACCTTGGGCAATAGGTTCGGGTTATTGATATTTCATTTTTTTATTATTATATCCTTGATGACTTACTTTAAGTCCACTCTAAGCCATTTCACACCGACTCATAACACTTGAGCTGACTCAAGTCTATAAGCCTCAACACTGCATCCTTGACTCTCCTTGTGTTGATGGGCCTATTATAGGCTGGTCTAACAGCGCTAGCTAGACGCCAAAAGCCCTATTTTCTGTACGCTTATGCTTACAGAGGATTCAAGTCATCCATTTATATAATCTAAAAATGCTTATACCGGTTTTACCGCCTGATCTTCTAGCGTTTTATTGTTTTCTTTAGCGTGTTGTTGCGAGACTTTTCGCCCCTCTTCCTTACCTTCTTCGATTTTATGATTGGTTTCTTGGATGTCTTCGGCATCGGTAGTAGGTGCGTTTTGCTCCTGTTTACTGGCTTCTTGCGGTTCATATTGTAAGGTAGTCATCACTGGAAAATGGTCGGAGCCAATGGATGGCATCCGGCTGATATCCACTAGCGTAAAGCAAGCACTATGAAAAATATGATCTAGCGCCCAACGTAAAAAAGGATACTTCACGTGAAAGGTATTGATAAAGTGACGACCAATACGTGGATCGAGTAAGCCTGAGATACGCTGAAAACGGCGTGTGGTTTTTGACCATGCCACATCATTGAGATCTCCTGCTAATATAGCGGTTTGCTCATGCTCTTTGATATGCTTGCCAACCATCAGCAGCTCCGCATCGCGCGTGGTCGATTTATCCGCTTCAGTAGGGCTTGGCGGCATAGGATGCAAGCAATACAACCAAACAACTCGGCCACTTGGTAGCCTCAATTGGCTGTGAATCGAAGGAATATCATCGATAATCAGATACTTAATCTCAGGATCTATGAGCTCAAGCTTTGAGTACAAGTGCATGCCATATAAGTTGTCTAATGGTACTTTGACCGTGTAAGGATAGTCAGGCTCTATCTGCTCAAGCGCTCGCTCCCACTTTTTATCTGTCTCTAAGGCGATCAAAATATCAGGGTTTTTATCCTTTACTAAGTTGACCAAATCTTGCTTTTGCTCATTGGGCGTCAACACGTTGGAAACCATGATTTTGATCTGATGCTCAGCCAGCGCTTCATCATCTTTAGCCTTTTGAACCTCTTTTTTCCATAACTGCGTATAAGGAAGCACCATTCTAAGCTGATAAGCTAAAGTAAGACTCAGAGCTAAAAATAATAGCCACTGGCCTACTTGCCACTCAGAGTAAAATAGAACCATCGCCGCCCAAGCAACGACTCCTAATACCATAATCTGAATGCGCGGAAACTCGACTACTCTGACCCACCAGTTATCGAGGGGCACCCAGCCCCAAATGGTGACGAAGGTGATGAGCCCTGCCAGCCATTGCGCGCCATAAAATAGTAAAGAGATATCCATAATATAGGTAACCGTTTATTAAAGTGAGAGCTGAACCAATAGCAAAGTCCAGCTTAGAGACAATGCTTATGATTATGTGAGGTTATGATGCTTATGCTTTAAGCCTAAATTTTTAAGCTTACTTTAGCATTTCATTAAGCGGATAAACATTATAAAACGTTACTGTTTAAATCTTATTAAAAGTAGAGAAGTTGAAGTAGAAGAAATTTATAGAAAAAATCTTGCTTTTTTGTTCTATTCACGGCATTGTTACTGGTTGTCCTTGTCACAAACTATGTCACAAACCATCGTACAAGAGGAAGGCATTTCATGAGTAATTTAACAGTAGGTTTAGTAGGCTGGCGCGGTATGGTCGGCTCAGTGCTAATAGAGCGTATGCGCGAAGAAAAAGACTTTACGGGTATCACCCCAGTGTTTTTCTCAACCAGTAACACCGGCGGCGATGCGCCAAGCTTCGATGGCATTAGCCCAAGCAAACTCAAAGATGCTCATGATATTAAGTCCTTAGCCGATTGCGATGTGATTATTACCTGCCAAGGCGGCGACTATACTCAAAAAGTGCACCAGCCCCTGCGTGATAGCGGCTGGGAAGGTTATTGGATCGACGCTGCTAGCACCCTGCGTATGGATGAAGATAGCATCATTATCTTAGATCCGGTTAATCGTAACGTCATTGACAACGCTTTGGCGAATGGCAAAAAAGACTTTATCGGTGGTAATTGTACGGTATCGCTGATGCTAATGGCCATTGGTGAGCTGTTCAATAGAGGCTGGGTCGAATGGGTCAGCGCGATGACTTATCAGGCGGCAAGCGGTTCTGGCGCTAATAATATGCGTGAACTTATCAGTGGTATGGGTATATTGCAAAATGCGGTCAAAGCTGAGCTGTCTGATCCTGCTAGTGCCATTCTAGATATCGATAAAAAGATCGCCGAGACTCAGCGCTCAGAAGATTTTCCTCAGCAGTATTTCGGTGTACCACTAGCTGGTAGTTTGATTCCTTATATCGATGCACAAATGGAAAATAAGCAATCAAGAGAAGAATGGAAAGGCGGCGTTGAAACCAATAAAATCCTTGGCAACGATGTACAGAGCAATATCCCTATCGATGGGATGTGTGTACGTATCGGTGCTATGCGCTGTCATGCTCAGGGCTTGACTATTAAGCTCAAAAAAAACATCCCACTAAGCGAGATTGAAGAGGCGCTAAAAAATAGCGATAATAAATGGCTAGATGTGGTCGAAGATACAAAAGAAGCCACAGTCGAGCGTCTAACGCCAGTAGCAGTGACTGGTACTTTAACCGTAGCTCTAGGTCGCCTGCGTAAGCTCAATATGGGGCCTGAATATTTAGGTGCATTTACTGTCGGTGACCAGCTGCTATGGGGCGCTGCAGAGCCTTTACGCCGGATGCTGAACATCATTCGTGAGCAAAACAGCTAAGTTAAAAACGAGTATTTCAATTACGTTTATTTGTAGAATAAAAAAGACAGCAAATGCTGTCTTTTTTTATTGACCCGTGTATTTGACTATAACTGGCTGTTATTCATAACGAATCATCACCTCGTTACGACGCATAAAAGGCAGCGTCCATGGCGGGTTGTAACGAGCCAGCTCAGGCTCCCCTACCAGCTGTAAATTCTGCTTTTGCATCCACTCTTTTAACTCAGTAGTCTTAGTTGCTACCTTATCAGTGCCTGTTAACCCCGAAAACTTAATAACCCCATAAGTTTGTACAGGTACTTGGCTAATCTTAACTGCAGGATTATTGGGCTTAGGCAGGGTCTGCATAGTGTATTGACTTGGCATCACAAAGCGTACTCGCCACTTACCGTCTGCTTGCTGCTGCGGTTGTTGCAGAGTAACTGGTGCAGTCATGGCAATTTTTTGTGATTGCTTGGCTGCGGCTTGCATTTTCACCGGAGCCGTCATACTGATTTTGTTGCTCTGACCACTGGGCGCAGTATTATTACCAAAGATATAATCGGCTAGTATCTTAAAACCCTTGTTACTCGCCTGTTTTTGATCGCCATCAACATAAGTTTCAGCGACGATTTGAGCGTCATAACGACGTAGCTCAAAATCTTCGCTTTTATTTAATACGCTATATTTTGGCTCTTCGGTCGCCATAGCCACTCCTGATAAACTTAATAGACTGCCTATTAATAGATAACGACTAACTGTCATCGCCTGTCTCCATCATTATTTGATAGTCCTTACTTTATAAGTGTCAAATACTATTGTCTGTGTCATTTGGGTAGAGAGCTATTAAAATAAAGGCTGTAGATTTCTCGCTTGACGAGGATAACGGTCATACAAAAAACCGCTAATAATGATATAATTAGCGCCATTTTCATAGCTCAGATAGCGATTATAATATGCAATTTACTTTACATAAAACTGCTAGCGGCGAGACACGCGCCCGCCGCGGTACCGTTCATCTCAATCATGGCGATGTACAAACGCCTGCTTTTATGCCTGTTGGCACTTACGGCACCGTCAAAGGTATGCTGCCTCGTGATATCGAGGCCATTGGCGCCGACATTATCCTTGGCAATACCTTTCATCTTTGGTTACGTCCGGGTACTGATATCATCGATCAGTTCGGTGGCCTGCATAAATTCATGCACTGGGACAAGCCTATCTTGACCGACTCTGGTGGCTTTCAGGTCTTCAGCCTTGGCGAAATGCGTAAAATCACCGAAGAAGGCGTCAATTTTAAGTCGCCTATCGACGGTGCCAAGGTGTTTTTGTCACCAGAAAAGTCGATGCAGATTCAGTACAGCTTAAACTCAGACATCGTCATGCAGTTTGATGAGTGCACCCCCTATCCTGCCACTCACGATGAGGCCAAAAAGTCTTTAGAGCTGTCGCTACGTTGGGGCCAGCGCTGCGTCGATGAGCATAACAGACTGGGCAGCACCAATGCGCTGTTTGGTATTATTCAAGGCAGTATGTACCCAGATCTACGCCAGCAATCGCTCGAGGGCCTGCTTGAGATTGGTTTTGATGGTTATGCCATCGGCGGCCTATCGGTCGGCGAGCCAAAAGATGAAATGATGGATGTACTAGACTATATCCCAGATGCGATGCCAGCAGACAAGCCGCGCTATCTGATGGGCGTTGGCAAGCCTGAGGATATCGTTGAGGCGGTACGCCGCGGGGTCGATATGTTTGACTGTGTCATGCCCACTCGTAACGCCCGTAATGGTCATTACTTCGTCACAGGCGATACAGACAATGCAGGCGTAGTACGTATCCGCAATAGCCAATATCGTAACGATGAAGGCCCACTAGACCCTGAGTGTGATTGCTATACTTGCCAAAACTTTAGCCGTGCCTATTTATACCATCTCAATAAATGTAAAGAGATGCTAGGCGCGCAGCTGGCTACCATTCACAACCTGCGTTATTATCAGCGCTTAATGCAAGGCATCAGAGACGCCATCGAGCAAGATACCTTTGATGCCTTTGTCAGTGAGTTTTATGCCAAGCGTGGTCAAACGGTGCCTGAGCTAAACTTACGCTAACTCTTTAAACGCCTATCTATCTCTCTGCATCCTTATCTATCATTCAGACCAAAAAAGGGCTTAAGAAAATTCTTAAGCCCTTTTTGCTGCTTGACTGATGTATGCGCCATTCAAAAAGGCTAATGGCCAAACGTTTTAACCCATTAATGTGGTCACAAACACGATAACCACTGCGATTGGCGCTACAAACTTGGAGATAATCTGCCATAGCGTCCACGTACCATTAGACAGACCAAGCTCTTGCTGAACACTGCGCTGATCCATCTGCCAGCCAAGGAAGATAATCGCCGCCAGACCCGTAAGTGGTAGGATAAACTTACTGGTGAGCTTATCTAAAGCATCAAAGATACCGTTGCCCATGATCGTAAAATCAGCCCATAGGTTAAACGACAACAAGGCTGCGATACCAAGTAGCCAAATCACAATACTCGCCACGATGGTCGATACTGTACGGCTCATCGAAGTACGCTCTTCTAAAAACTCCACCGTCGGCTCAAGTAGCGAAATCGATGAAGTGATAGCGGCAAAGGTAATCAACAAGAAAAACAAAGTACCGATGATCGTACCTGCGCCCATGCTACCAAAGGCAATTGGCAAGCTGACAAAGATAAGACCAGGGCCTGAGGCAGGATCTAAGCCATTGCTAAAGATAATCGGGAAGATCGCCAGACCAGCGGCCAAGGCAATCACGGTATCCAAGATAACCACTGTACGGGCGGTCTTGAGTAAGTTAACTTCACGGCCCAAATAAGAGCCATACGCAATCATAATGCCCATACCGATAGATAGAGTAAAGAACGCATGACCAAGCGCAGCAAGCATCACGTCTGCAGTCAGCTTGCTAAGGTCTGGAGCAAATAGGTAAGCAACCGCTTCACCAAATCCTCCATTCATGACGTTATAACCGACGATGACAAACAAGATAAGACCCAATAATGGCATTAACACCTTGGCGGTTTTTTCGATACCACTTGTCACCCCTATACCGACGATGATAGCCGTCAGCACCATAAACACAGTGTGCCAAATGGTCAATGTACCGGCTGAGGCCAGCATAGCATCAAATGTCGCACCAACTGCGTCGCCATCTTGGCCAACAAACTCACCTGAGGCGATTTTGGTGATATAGTTTAGCGCCCAGCCACCGATGACACTATAAAACGATAAAATTAAGAAACCGCCCAAAATACCTGACGCACCTACGATACCCCAGCTGCGTGACTTGCCTTGGCTGGCGGCCACATCAGCAAAGGTATTGACTGGGTTTTTTTGTCCGCGGCGACCGATCAACCACTCAGCGACTAGAATCGGAAAACCTACTAACGCGATACAGAATAAATAAGCGATAACAAAAGCGGAACCCCCACTTTCACCGACCATATATGGAAATTTCCATATATTTCCCAACCCAACTGCCGACCCTACCGCTGCTAGCACGAAGCCAAAGCTTGAGCTCCATTGTGCGTGTTGTTGTTTATTCATAGCCATCTTTTCCGTCCTCTTGCTTCAATTAATACTACTGATAACCTTCCTTGATTATCATAAGCCGCCCATCATAATGCTTAAGCGAATTATTAAACGCCCCGATATGAAGCGTCCAGTAACATTAAGAAAAAATTGTTTACAATACCGTAAACGCTCAGTTTCTGCTAAGCAACCAAAAAAGTCAAGTGCCCATAAATATAAAAAGCCATAACAATTGGTTATGGCTTTTTATCATTTTACCTATAACTAACAAGAGTTTGGACTATCAACAATCCTTTTTATCATAAATTGTGGCTAAGCCTAATCAATTGTCTACTAACCACTTAGCGCACGACACCGCGTTTGCTGTGCTCTAAAGAGTCAATGAGTAGCTGGATTTTTGGCTCTTTGGGTAGCAGCTCATTTTGTAAAGCCTCAAGCGCTTGCACAGTGGTCAGACCAGACCTAAAAACGACACGGTAAGCTTGACGTAAGACGTCGATAGTCTGTTTCGACCAGTCTTTTCGGCGCATGCCTTCTATATTTAGACCATGGGCACCCGCGGGATTACCTGATACCATCGTAAAAGCCGCGACGTCTTTTAAAATAAGGCTCGCTCCGCCTACTAAGCTGTAATCATCAACGCGGCAGAACTGATGAATACCAGAATTACCACCGATGATAGTATGATCGCCGATGGTCACGTGTCCGGCGATGCCAACATTATTAGCTAAGACATTGTGGTTACCAATAGTGCAGTCATGGGCAATATGAGTGTTGACCATCAGTAGATTATGACTACCAATTTTGGTGATAGTAGCGTCTTGCGCGGTACCGCGGTGCAAACTACAAGCCTCTCGAATAGTATTATGATCGCCAATCTCAAGCCAAGTACGCTCACCGGCATACTTTAGATCTTGGGGATCTTCGCCTATACTAGCAAACTGATAAAACTGATTATGCTGCCCTATACGCGTCAACTTAGCCACTACCACATGACGATGCAAGATCGTGTGAGCGCCGATAGACACCTCATCACCAACGATACAATACGGTCCTATAACCGCCGTTTCATCAATAGTCGCAGAAGGTGAGATGAGTGCTGTAGGGTGAATCTGGCTCATAGTACAGGCCTTAGTATCATCTAATTCAATGGAATAATAAAAATAGCTAGCGCTGGTTTATCAGGGTTATTTCTCTTGACGAGCAATCATAATCTGCGCACTAACGGCTAGCTGCTGCTCAACGTGAACCGTACAATCAAACTTATAAATGCCTTGCTTTTGCATAGTAATCTTAGAGCGAATAATAAGCTGATCTCCTGGGATCACTTGACGTTTGAAGCGCACCTTATCTACTCCTGCAAACAAGTATAGATAGCCATCTTCAGAGGTTAGGCCGGCACTAATAAACCCTAAAACCCCAGAAACTTGCGCCATAGACTCTACCATTAACACCCCTGGCATAATAGGCTCATCAGGGAAATGGCCATTAAAAAACTCTTCGTTAATGGTGACATTTTTTATACCCGTGATCCACTCGCCAGGTTTACAAGCAGTAATCCGATCTACTAACATAAAGGGATAACGGTGCGGCAAATAATGCTTCAAATCGTGATAAGTCAGCGGTAAAGTCAGATCGTTTGTTGCTAACTTATCGATATCTTCATCCGTTAATTTATCGAAATCAATGGCACTCATAATGGGCTTCCTTGCGGTACTCGCAATTAAAATACAAATTAAAAACGTTCACTTCTAAAATAGTTACTTTTAAAAAACCACTTTTGAAATAATCAGTTTTGCTTAGACTGTTGTGTTAAAAATATCCGCTTAATCATTACCCATCTGGCGAAAACGTACCGCCGCCCGTCGCCATTTGGCTGTTGGCATCGCTGCTGTACCAGATGAATACGAGCCTGAGGTTTTAATCGACTTTGTCACCATAGTCATGCCAGATAAAGTCACATCATCAGCAATCTCAATGTGACCGGTGATACCGACAGCACCGCCAACGATACAGCGCTTACCAAGACGAGTGCTACCAGCGATACCGGTATGAGCGGCAATAGCAGAACCAGCGCCGATATGAACGTTGTGCGCTATTTGGACTAAATTATCGATAATCACATGATTGCCTATAACCGTATCATCAATAGCGCCGCGATCGATACAGGTATTGCTCCCTATTCGCACCTGATCCCCAATGATCACACGCCCTAGCTGAGCAATACGCTCCCAGCCACTATCACTCGGATTTTTGGTTGGGGCGAAGCCAAAACCTTCGCTACCTATACTAGCGCCGGCGTGAATTCTCACTTGGTTGCCGATGATACAGTCATGTCCGATCACCACTTGTGACTTAAAGTGACAACGCTCACCAATACTCGTATCAGCCCCAATAACTACATGAGCATCAAGACAACTGCCTGCGCCTATCTGCGCGCGCGCGCCAATCACACAAAACGGCCCTATGCTGACACCTTCACCGATGATAGCACTATCAGCAATGCTTGCTGTAGGGTGTATGACGCCAGTCTCAGGCTTTGACTCAAATAACTGAGTACTACTCGCATAAGCCAAATACGGATTGGCAACGACCAAAGCTATCGTCGGTGCGCGGGCAATCTTAGCATGCGGCTCACTGACTAACACGGCTCCAGTCTCACTAGCTGCAAGATAAGAGAGGTATTTTGGATCCGCCAAAAAGCTGAGCTGGGTGCTAGTAGCGGTAGCCAAACTGCCGACGCCGCTGATTTCAAAATCAAGCTGCTCAGGGCTTAGCGCCGACTTGTTCAGTACAGGTTGGCGCTGCTCAATTTGTGTAATGAGATGCTCAATGGTAGTCATAGTCAGTAACACTGCTAATAGTATAGTAAAACAATATAGTGAAATTAGGCACTAAGCTAAGATAGGCTAACAGTTTAGCTCAGTCATTCGTAATGCTCTATCGCTTAAGAGCTGACGTGATAGTCAGCTCTAAATAAAGCCGTTATGGCAGCGCATTAAAAGCAAGGTCAATTAAAAGGTACTACCAATTTGGAACTGGACTTTTTCGGTCTCGTCGCCTTCTTTGTCGCCAATAGGTACCGCATAACTGATCGAAATAGGCCCGATAGGCGTGTACCAAGTCACGCCAGCACCGGCGCTAAAACGCAGATCATTGTCTTGCGTTAATAATGGCACTTTTTTAGTTTTGTCTGGGTTATTAGGATCGCTGAGATCAGGCAAATTATCTGAACCAGTATTTGGATTGACGAAGTTGCGATCTTCTCTATCGGTAGTATCAAAGACTTGTCCACCTTCCGCGAATAATACCGGACGTACTTGATCCGCCCAGTCGCCTTTGAATGGCATAGGCAAGATAAGCTCAGTACCAAAGCTTGCTAAGGCGTTACCACCGACCTCTTCGTCTCTAACACGGTTCACACCGTTAATCGCATCGATGTAAGCTTTCGATCTAGGGCCTAAACTTGAGGACTCATAGCCACGTACAGAGCCATAACCACCAGCATAAAAGTTTTCATAAAAAGGCAAGTCATTACCATAACCAAGCTTAGTATAACCGCGTGCAATCACATCTTTATAAATCGGATAGTAGACGTTACCGCGATAAATGGCTTTTTGATAATCGGCATCGCCAAAGCCAATAGTCGCATCGACGCTATGGCTCATGCCCTTCGTTGGAAATACTGGGCGATCGAGCGTGCTATAGTCCCAACCAAGGAGTAAATTATAGTTGGTATAGTCATTTTTGAAACCTGTACGCCCAGAAAGTTCGTTTTCTTCATTGACGAAGTTCTCAAACGAGCCACCATTTTCGAGGATTTGATCAACGTTAGACACGCCAAGGAAACGCCCGCCGCGTACTGAGGTATTATCGATGTTGATACCAGCGCTTACACGTTTAGTCTCGTCAACAGGATAGCTATAATTAAGCGTTGCCCCATAAGAGTCGGTGACATAGTTACTGACGTTTCTATCATCATATTTGGTCTCACGGTAATAAGCACTAACCCCTTGTGAGACGCCATTTTCAGTGAAGTAAGGATCGGTATATCCTAAGCTATAAGAGTCGCGCGTCTCTGAGCGTGAAAGTGCGGCATTGACGCGGTTACCGGTGCCCATAAAGTTGTTTTGAGTGAGGTCTAACTGGAAAGTTACCCCGCCACTTTGCGAATAACCAGCAGCAATAGTTGAGCTGCCTGAGGGTTGCTCTTCAACGGTATAGTTCACGTCGACCTGATCTGGCTGATTAGGCACTGACTTAACATCAACGTTGACGGTCTTAAAAAAACCGGTACGTAGTAGACGGGTACGCGATAGCTGAATTTTTTCGTTAGAGGCCAGCGAGCCTTCTAACTGACGCATCTCTCGGCGTAGTACTTCGTCTTGGGTTTTTATATTGCCATTAAAATTAATACGGCGCACATAAATAGGTCTTACCGGATCGATGTAATAGTCAACATCGACGATTTTAGTGTCGTCATTGATACGCGGTACAGGGCGAATTTGCGCTAGATAATAGCCTTCGTTGCCATAGCGATTTTTGAGTGCAGCAGTGGTCGCATCGAGCTTCGCTTGCGAGTACTGTTCATCAGCACTAAAAGTCACAAGCTCACCTAGCTCATTGATATCGAATTTGGGCTCACCTAAGAAGCTGATATCACCGAACTGGTATTGATCACCTTCGGTTAAGCTGATTTCAATAAAAACGCTTTTCTTATCTTCACTAATATTAAGTATGGCATTGTCTACGTTGAAGCGCACATAACCATCGTTTTGGTACAGCGCTTGTAGATTCTCTAAACTCGCGGCTAACTTTTCTTTAGCATAACGATCTGACTTAGAGATGATGTTCGTCCACGAGGTTTCTTTTACCGCGAACACATCCTTAATCTGTTCATCACTAAAGTGCTTATTACCAATAACATTGATATCGACCACTTTAGCAGCTTTGCCTTCAACAAAGCGTACATCAAGCTTGACCCGATTACCATCAAGCAAAGTCTGATCCACTTCGATACTACTGTTATAATAGCCTTGAGAGATATACTGCTGCTGTAACTCATTAGCAACACCTTGTAGCGTCGCTTGCTTGAGGACGTCGCCAACTGATAAGCCAGCATTTTCTAGGCCTTGCTCTAACCCTTCTTTGGGAATGAGCTGGTTACCCTCAAAATTGACTTCAGCAATGACCGGGCGCTCAATAACATCAAAGGTCAGCTGATTGCCCTCAACACGGCTTTGAATGTTAGCGAAGTTGTCAGTAGCATATAAAGCTTTAATACTAGCCGCTAAGCTGGCATCGGTAACGGTATCACCGACGTTGATAGGCAACACTGGATAAAGACTATCAGGAGTCAGGCGTTGTAATCCAGTGAAACCAATGTCAGTTGCCACAAAATCTGCCGCTTGTGCAGAAACACTCATCATTGCTACCACTAACGGCAACCCAGCCGCGCTCATAAGTAAAGGCGTACGCATAAATACTATCCGTCAATAAAAAACTTGCTTAAGTTAAGGTAAAAAGCATATTTTGTCTATCTCATTGAGACCTTGCCTGCGCCCCGATAAGATAGAATTAGAACACTTTATATAAAACGCATCATAAAATAAACTAAAAGTTACGTTAAATAAAGCTTAGCTATTATGAGTATTGTTTATTACTATTTGTATAATGTTAGGTACAATCCTGCGCAGGCGTTAGTGTAGCGCATTTAGCTCGATATGTCGCGCCGTGTTCGCTTAAAACAGCCGGCTAATATCATTACCAATCGCTAACACCATGAAACCTGCTAGCAAGAGTAGACCGATATTTAAGCCAGCGATTTGCACGCCTTCTGGTAGCGGTTTGCCTCGTATGAGCTCAATAACGTAATAAACGATATGACCGCCATCCAATATCGGAATGGGTAATAAGTTCAATACTGCCAGGCTAAGGCTGATCAAAGCGGCGGTAGATAGTACCATCTCCCAGCTAATATCGAAGCTTTGCTTAGCGACTTTGGCAATAGTGATGGGGCCGGATAAATTATCTAGCCCTATCATACCTGAGAGCATTTTCCCCATCGAGCTGACTGTCATTACCGCTAATTGTTCCGTTTTTTCAAACGACTTTACTAATGACTCACCGGGCCCATAAACAACGGTGTTTTTGTAGGCGTCAGGGATGACTATATCGGTCTTAGCGACCATCGCGCCAATCTGTCCGTAGCGATTGCCTAAATTGTCTTTTTTGCCTTGCGGCATGATTTGTAGCTGCAGCGGAGCGCCGTCACGTAGCACAGTGAAGTTGAGCAGTATCTCTGGGCTATCACGTATGATACGCGTAGCACTAATCCAGTCGTTAATAGGTGTGTCGTCGATAGCAGTGATCTCATCGCCCACTTGTAACCCTTGCAAACTAGCAGCGCCATCAGGAGTTAAGTCGCCAATAACAGGTTCAATAGTCGGCTGCCACGGTAGCGTGCCAAAGCTGGTCAGCGCATCTTTGCCTTGCGCCTCTCCTTGCATAAAATTGGTCACTGGTGCTTGATAAGTGGTTCGCTGAGCGCTTGCCCCCGCAGCTTGTGATTGTAGTGTGACGCTTACTTTATCGGTCTCACCCATGCGACTTGCTAAGCGATAGTTAATGTTCTCCCAAGTCTGCACTTCATGGCCGTCAATAGCGACAATCTTCTCACCCGCTGGTAGCTGCGCCATAGCGGCTGGCGTGTCTGGTAATACCTGCCCGATGTTAGTCGCTAGCTGCTCTGAGGGCGTCATAAATAACACCCAAAACAAAGCAATGGCGATGATGAAGTTCATGATAGGGCCAGCGGCGACGATAGCTATTTTCTTTAAGGGATGCTGGCGATTAAAAGCTAAGTGCTGCTCCTCTTTTGCCACTTCACCTTCGCGCTCGTCAAGCATCTTGACATAGCCACCAAGCGGCAAAGCAGAAATCCGGTAGTCTATGCCGCTACGTTTACTCGTCCAACCAGCAATCTTGGGACCAAAGCCAATAGAATAGGTCAACACCTTGACGCCGCATAGACGCGCAACGATATAATGCCCCCACTCGTGCAAAGCGATCAGAGGGCCTAGTACAAATATAGCGGCAAGCAGCGTTAATATAAAATTCATAGGCGGATCTCAACTTAGGTATAGGTTTGAGGGGACCTCAAACCATCTGGCCAATAAGCGTCTGCGTATAGCGACGAGCAGCCTCATCAATAGCTAAGATATCATCGATACTAGCATCAGCAGCTAAGGTCGCTACCTCGACTTGGCTAAGCGCTTGTTCATTGATATCTGCTATATCGGTCAAGCGTACCCGCTCCGCTAAAAATGCGGCAACCGCAATCTCATTAGCCGCATTCAACACAATAGTGGCCTGAGTCCCTGCCTGCATCGCTTGCCGTGCTAGACGCAAACAAGCAAATTTTTGTAGGTCTGGCGCGATAAACTCCAAGGCGTTTAGTGCAAATAAATCCAAGGGCTGTGAGCCACTATCGATACGCTTAGGATAACTGAGGGCATGGGCAATGGGCGTCTTCATATCCGGACTACCCAGCTGAGCCAAATAGCTACCATCGTTATATTCTACCATTGAGTGAATGATACTTTGTGGATGAATCACCACGTTTATCTTACTTTCTGGCAAATCAAACATATGACAGGCTTCAATCAGCTCCAAGCCCTTATTCATCATCGTAGCTGAATCGACAGATATCTTCTGCCCCATCGACCAGTTGGGATGTTTCACCGCCTCGGCGACTCCCGCTTGCTGCATGTGCTCAAATGAATGCTGCAAGAAAGGCCCACCAGAGGCCGTTAGCCATAGCTTACGGACACCATGATTGGGCTGATGGATTTGGGTATTGTCTTGTTGAATAGCCAGTGGCAAACACTGAAAAATCGCATTATGTTCAGAATCGAGCGGTAGCAAGGTGGCATTGTGTGTTTTAACGGCATTTATCATTACCTGCCCAGCCATTACTAGCGCTTCTTTATTGGCTAATAAAATACGCTTGCCAGCCCGTGCGGCCGCTAGCGTCGAGGCCAATCCTGCTGCGCCAACGATAGCCGCCACCACTGTATCTACTTGACTGTCTGCAGCGATATCATCAAGACCTGTAGCGCCGCCAACAACCTCAGTGTTAAGTCCTGCCTGCACAAGTTTCGCGGCGAACTCATCGATCTTATCTATAGGCACACAAACACGCGAAGGGTTGAACTGTCTGCACAGCTGTAGCAGTTTATCTAAGCGCTGGTGACCAGATAAGGCGTAGACTTCAAAGTCGTCACTATGCGCCGCTAAGATCGCTAAAGTGCTATCCCCGATAGAGCCAGTCGCGCCAAGTACAGCGATGCGTTGTCTGTGAGTCATAAGCTGCGGTGCCTATAATGTTATTAAAAGTATTATTAAAATAAGTAAGAACTAAATAGCGAATTAAACCATCTAAACAACGAGCAAACCAAGCTGCTGTAAACCTAGAAATCCTAAAGCAAAGATAGGCGTCGCGGATAGTAGTGAATCGATACGATCTAGTATGCCGCCATGGCCTGGTAGGATAGTTCCTGAGTCTTTAACTTTGGCGCGGCGCTTGAGCATCGATTCAAACAGATCGCCTAACACCGATATCAAAATAGTTACCACAGATAAAGCTACAAAAGCCAGTAGTGCTGTACCGGTCAATTGCAGCATAAAGACACTAATACCGATGACCACTAACAAGCCGGTAACGACTCCGCCTGCTAGTCCTTCCATACTTTTATTCGGAGAGACGTTCGGTGCCATTTTACGTTTGCCAAACTTTCGACCAACGAAATAAGCGCCACTATCCGCACACCAAACCAGTAAGAACACATACATCAGCCACCAAGGCGACTGTTGCCATAAAAAGAACATAGCCGTAATAGCAGCGACTAGTATTACCATCCCCATAACCGACAACTTACGACCATACCAGCTGGTATGAGTAGGAAACTTGCTCACCCAAGATAAGGCCATCAGCCATATGATTAAAGAAGCTACCCACCATAATACCCACGTCATCGGAAATACTAGTGAGATGAGCGTCAGCGCTAAAACGATCAACACAAAAACTGTCGGCTGACGCCATTTCGGCATAAGCTTCGTCCATTCATGGGCTGCAATCGTCACACCAATAGCCAGTAGCGGCGCAAAGAATATAGGCGTTTGGCTTGCAAATAGAGCAACACCTACAATGATAATTAAGACGACTGCTGTTCTAATCCGTTGCCACATACCAATCAAGCCTTATACTAATTAAAGAGTACTCTAGGGGGTAAGGGGTATCCGAGAGACGACAGACACGGTTTATCGCGTGCCAATTATGACGAGATAACGTAGAGCTATCACATTATTTTAAGCTCAAGCTTCAAAGATTCGTTTGCATAGCCACCTGCTCGCTAGTTTTACCAAAGCGGCGTTGACGTTGACTAAATTCCCTTAGCATACCATCAAGCTCATTTGCACCAAAATCTGGCCATAGTGTTGGCGTAAAGAACAGCTCAGCGTAGGCGGACTGCCATAGCAAGAAGTTCGAGAGTCTATATTCACCGCCTGTCCGTATCAGCATATCAACCGCTGGAGCATCGGCAAGCTGTACATGCTGAGTCAGCAATTCCGCACTAATCTCATCAGCAGTAAGCTGTCCTGCTTGTACTTGCTGAGCAAGTTGCTGCGCGGCGTGAGCGATGTCCCACTGTCCACCATAACTGATGGCAATCACTAAAGTCATGACCTCAAAATGCGCTGTTTGCTGTTCAGCATCCAGCATCAATTGCTGCAGATCGTCATCAAGCTGGCTTCTATCGCCAATAAAGCGCAAGCGTATACGGTATTTATTCATCCGTGGCAGCTGTTCATGAATGGTCGAGGTCAATAAACGCATCAATAAAGCCACTTCAGCTGCAGGACGCTGCCAGTTCTCACTCGAAAACGCAAAAACGCTAAGCACCTCTACCCCAACCTCAAGACAATGCTCGACAATAGGATCCAAAGCGTCTTTACCAGCGACATGCCCCTCGCCTCGGCCTAAATCATTTGCCCGGCCATAGCGGTTATTACCATCCATAATAATGGCGATATGGCGAGGAAGTATAGAGATTGCGTTACTATGATTGCTATGATTAGACATTTTGGAGCCAGTTTGATTGGAGTGTTTAAGCACTATGATAAAGCGCTGCTTAACAGTATGGTTTTGACGATTGATCTTACTTATTTTTTCTATAGCCTAAAATCACTAGAGCCGTCGCTGATAAAGCCATATCATCCGTCATAACACCTGTCTTTATAGCGGTTTATATAAAAGATAGCCCAAAAAAAGGTTAGTAATAAAAAACTGGCACTCTAACAATTAGTGCTTGATAGATGCCAGTTTAAAGATGCTGCTTAATAGCGATGCTAATTTAGACTTAAAACATAAAGATACTAATCGATTTATACTTCCATCAAATCGCTTTCTTTTTTGCTTAAGCGGCTATCTATGGTTTCGATATACTTGTCAGTGATTTTTTGAATATCATCATTGGCGCGGCGCTCATCATCCTCTGAGATCTCTTTTTCTTTGGCTAAATCTTTGATGTCATTCATCATGTCGCGGCGAACGTTACGGATAGAAACGCGGCTGTTTTCTGCCTCGCTACGAGCCAGTTTTTGCATATCGCGGCGGGTCTCTTCAGTAAGCGCTGGCATAGGCACACGAATCACATCGGCACTCATTGGGTTGAGCCCCAAATCAGCTTCGCGAATGGCCTTGTCTACTGCTTGTACCATAGTACGGTCAAATGGCTGCACGAGTAAGGTACGCGAGTCTTCGACGTTGACGCTAGCGACTTGATTCAATGGTGTATCAGCACCATAGTAGCTAACCATAATCCCTGATAGCATGCCAGGATGAGCACGACCAGTACGCACTTTACTAAAGGTAGTATCGAGGGCCTCTAGCGTCTTTTTCATGCGCTCTTCGCCGTCTTGTTTAATTTCTTTAATCATCATATTTCCTTAATTTATCTATACGACAATAGTCATAGTTACTTATTTTGAAGGTATACGGTTATAAATAGTGGACTGCCGATTAATGATAGACACGAGTGCCTTCGTTTTCGCCCATGACGACATTTAATAAAGCGTTAGGCTTAGTCATATCGAACACTTGTAGCGGTACATTATGCTCACGGCATAGGGCAATCGCGGTCAGATCCATGACGCCAAGTTTTTGCTCAAGCACCTCATCAAAAGTAAGGCCATCGTATTTAGTCGCGTCGCTATGCAGGCTTGGGTCTTTATTGTAAACCCCATCAACCTTAGTCGCTTTTAAAATAAGACCGGCCTCAATCTCAATACCGCGCAAGCAAGCGGCAGTATCCGTGGTGAAAAAAGGATTGCCGGTACCGGCTACAAAGATACAAACCTCGCCGTTTTTAAGATAACGAATGGCATTACGGCTACTGTAGCTCTCAGTGACTTCGCCAATAGGCAAAGCCGACATCAAGCGCGTTTTGATATTGCGGCGCTCAAGAGCATCACGCATGGCGAGGCCATTCATGACGGTTGCTAGCATGCCCATTTGGTCACCAGTCACACGGCCAACTAAGCCCTCTTTTTGTAGCTGTGCGCCGCGGTATAGATTGCCACCGCCGACGACGATACCGACTTGTACCCCAAGGCCACGCAAATGAGCAATTGACAGACTCATCTTGTCGAGTACCTCAGTATCGATACCCATGTCTTTTCCGCCCGCTAAGGCCTCGCCTGATAGTTTAAGCAAGATACGCGAAAAACGGGGATTTTTATCAGACATAAGAGCACCTTTTTATCATTAAATATTATCGTTAAATTACCGTCAGAACTGTCATCAAGTCGCCAATAGCCTGAGTAGCAGAGCAAATCGGCTAAATTGCGCTAATTGTAGCAAAAACTATCCCTTATTGGGCAATTTTCATTCACCGTCTCTGTCATTACCCATAATAGATATACGCTTCCGTTCCAAAAATCTTACTCAAACCTAGCCAATATTGACTATTAGATAGGTTTGACGTTTTCTTTCTGCTTCATTGTCACGCGCTATTTCTCATTTGAGACTTAGACTGACCACGACTCCACAGTCTTTTTTAATTGGCGATGGAACTCACCGTCCAACAAACAGGGTTATGCGGCTGTTAAGATGACAGTCGCGTTATTCAAAATATTGATGCTGGCATTAAGGTCACGGTTATGAGAAACCTGACAGTTAGGACAGATCCACTCACGCATTTTCAACGTCAGTTCATCTTTACCAAGGATATGACTGCAGTTTGAGCAAGTTTTTGAGCTTGGGTAGAAGCGCCCGACTGATTTCACAACCTTGCCTTGCTCATTGGCTTTGTAGATAAGCTGTCGCTTAAACTCAAAGAAACCCAAGTCACTGATCGCTCTTGATAGTCGTCTGTTCTTAACCATACCTTTGACGTTTAAATCCTCAATCGCAATCACATCGAACTCATTAATCAGACTTGTTGTGATTTGATGGAGAGAATCTTGCCTAATACACCTGATCTTATAGTGCAAACGAGAGAGCTTGGTTTTCGCTTTTTCTCTGTTTTTACTGCCCTTCTTGGTACGGCTTAGGTTTTTATTCAGCGTTCTTAGTTTTTTAAGGTTTGCCTTTAGCGGTTTTGGTGCTTTAATTTTAGTACCGTCCGATAAAACCAATAAGTCAGTAATACCAAGGTCAACACCCACATTTTTGCCAGTTCTAGCAATTTCTTTAACCCTGTTATCAATCTCAACAGCCACACTGACAAACCACTTACCGCCACGTTTAGAGATGGTGGCTGACATGATCTTGCCGTCAAAACGTAAAGCTTCTTTTAAGCGAACCCAGCCCAAGTTTGGGATACGAATGGATTTACCTTTGATGGCAAATTGGTCGTTGGATAAGCTGAATCTATCGTCACGGCCTTTTTTACGAGCGGTTGGATATTTTGCCAAGTTTTTAAAGAAGTTGTTATAAGCATCACCTAATTGCATGATTGCCGCTTGCGGAGCGCATTTGGTGACTTCCAGCATATAAGGAAATAATTCACGCTTAATAGCGTTCAATTCGCGTCTGAGCTTCGCCTGTGAAGGCTTGTTTAGCTTTTTGCTATCAACCTCAACGCCTGCGGCCAAACACGCATCACGGTACGCCTTGTCAAGCGAATACTGCCGTTGCCACTCATACAAAGCCCAGTTGTAGGCTTTTCTAGCCACGCCGCAAGCACGAGCAAAGTGATTTGCCTGTACGTTGTTTGGTTTGAGTTCGATTGAGTGACCACGGATCATAATAATTTTTTAACTGCCTCTATTAACTGTTGGTTTTTCTTGCTGCGAGAGCCGTATAGCCTCGCTGAAAATACGGTGATAATCTCTAATACATCTTGGGCTAATTCTTGCTCAAAACTCAGCTCCTCGCCCTTATTGATTATTACCACATCCACATCACGCGCCTCGCACAACATGAAAATCAGTTCAGCGCCAAATCGCAAAAGCCTGTCTTTATGGGTGATTACCAGGCGTTCAACTTTATTATCTAGTATGTCATCCAGCAGGCTTTTCAGGCCTTTTTTCTTATAATTCATGCCACTACCAAGATCGGTAATCGTTTCAAAAACCCAACCTTGATTGGCGCAATAAAGTTCCAAAACCTGAGCTTGGCGAAGTAAATCGTCTTTTTGATCACGACTCGACACACGAGCATAAGCAATGGTTTTTCGGTCTAATTTAGGTGGTGTATTTAAAGGATGTGGTCTGATTTCACTTAAATCATATCGCCTATGCCCGTTTTCGGTTCGCTTGGCGACTAACGTGCCGTCCTCATCCCAACGTCTTAGTGTGGATTGAGCAACTCCAAAATGTTTGGCTGCCTCGCCAATACTAACCAGCTTTCCCATAACCCTATCTCTACATCATGATATAATCTGTTTGTTATAAACATAAATGGATAGGTTTAGTTATATTTTAATTAACTGTTCGTAACCCCTTTTATTTAGCCTTAGCTTTGGAAGCTGGCAAATAAATCGTATTCGCTAGCGTCATCGATAGTCACGGTCAAGAACTGACCGACTTGTACCCCAGCGTTAATATTATCAACATAGACGTGACCATCAATCTCTGGCGCGTCCGCATAACTGCGGCAGATAGCGATATTTTCTTCAACATCAATCTCATCGACTAACACTTGCAGGGTCTTACCGATTCTCTCTTGTAGCTTTTGTGCGGAGATTTCTTGTTGGAGCGCCATAAAACGCTCGTAACGCTCTTGCTTCACCGCTTCAGGAACAGGATTGGGCAAGTCATTGGCTACGGCGCCTTCAACTTCTGAATAAGTAAATGCCCCGACCCGGTCCAGACGCGCCTCTTTTAGCCAGTCAAGCAGACACTGAAAGTCCTCCTCGGTCTCACCTGGGAAGCCCACCACAAAGGTTGAGCGAATGACAATCTCAGGACAGATCTCACGCCACGCTTTGATCCGCGCCAAGGTATTTTCGCTGTGCGCGGGACGTTTCATGGCCTTGAGGATCTTATGGCTGGCATGCTGGAACGGGATATCAAGATAAGGCAACAGCTTACCCTCGCCCATCAGCTCAACCACTTTATCGACATGCGGATACGGATAGACATAATGCAGACGCACCCAAATGCCCAACTGGTTCAGCGCTTGGCACATATCATAGAACTTGGATTTGAGCGGCATACCGTTCCAAAAGCTAGTCTTGTATTTTAAATCTAACCCATAAGCTGAAGTATCTTGCGAGATAATAAGCAGCTCTTTGACGCCAGCATTTTTTAGCGCCACCGCTTCATTCATCACCTGATCAATCGAACGTGAGACTAGATCACCTCGCAAGCTTGGAATAATACAAAAAGTGCAGCGATGATTACAGCCCTCAGATATCTTTAGATAAGCATAATGGCTTGGCGTCAGCTTGATACCTGCTTCATCGATCAAATCGATTTTGGGATTATAGTCCTTATCTTGCTCTCTACTAGGACGCGGTACATGCTGGGCGACAGCGGTAATGACTTCGTCATAAGCATGCGCGCCAGTCACTGACAATACGGCTGGGTGCATGGTTCTGATTTTCTCTGCCTCTTTACCCAAGCAGCCGGTGACTATCACTTTACCATTTTTGCTAATGGCTTCACCGATAGCGTCGAGCGACTCTTGTACTGCCGACTCAATAAAGCCGCAAGTATTGACCACTACCAAATCTGCGCCCGCGTAATCGCTAGCTACTTCATAGCCATCACGGCTAAGCTCGGTGATAATGCGTTCGCTGTCGACCAATGCTTTTGGGCAACCTAAAGATACAAAGCCGATCTTTGGCGCGCTTACTGGCGAGCTAGCGTTAACACTACTTGACTGCACACTACCGCTTTGTTCGATGCTACGGTTTTGGTTGTGATTGGCTTTATGGTGATAAGCTTTATTAGTGCTAGATCCTTGTTCACGACTCTCGCTACTAACTTGTGCGGGATTGAATAGGGTAGCAGTAATTTTTAGAGTGGCGTTAGCTGGCGATACTATTGCCGAATCGGCTAAAATAACATCATCTGATGGCGTAGAATTTTTGGACATAGCTGACCTTGCTTGAGATAAAATGGCTGAGCGCATTGTACGTTTTTTTTATGATAACTGCTAGTTTTGCCGTGCTATGCTGTTGATTTATGGTTAAATGTTGCTGATTAAACCACAAAGACGCAAAACGTCGCACCTATTCATTTATTAGGCGGTATCAATGACTACTAATTCAGTAGCCGCGACGGCTATGCCTGACTTAGACTTGCCCGACTTAGACTTGCCCGACTTAGCCTTTATCTCGCAGCAGCTATTCACCGCCGTCTTATGGGTCGATGACGCATTAGATGTCAAGTGGGTGAATGCTCAAGTAGAACAGCTACTGGCCATTAGCCGCGGTAGGTTGTTGGGACAATCCATACTCAGATTACTAGCGCCCGAAGAGTTAGAGCACGCAGCTACAAGCGTATCTATAACAACGGATAATACGCCAAACAGCCCACTGACTGAGCGTTTTTATCAAGCACAGCAGTATCAGCAGCCTTTTGTCACTCACGATCATATGATAGATTTTTCTTCTAATAGTCGTGCAGCCCTGCTCATAGACTATAGTGTAACTCCGGTAATTTATCAGGATAGACACTATTTTATCATTGAGATGTGGGGTAAAGATCGACAGAGCCGCATCACGGACGATCAGCGCCAACAGCAGCAATACGAAGTCGCTCGGCAAATGCTGCGCTCGGTTGCTCACGAAGTCAAAAATCCGCTGGCAGGTATCCGCGGTGCCGCGCAGCTACTCGAGCGGCAATTCAATAAGCTTCATAGCATTAAAGACTCATTACCCAATGAAAGCAATACTATAGAAACTGATGACAACAGAAAAAGTAAAGCTCTCAGCGAAAAGCTGCACGCTTATACCGATATTATCATCTCTGAGACCGATCGCTTAACGCAGCTTATCGGTCAGTTGTTAGGCTCTAACCAGCCTGCCGATTGGCAACTGCTTAACATCCATCAGCCTTTAGAACATGTATTGGCTTTAGTGCTTAGTCAATACCCTCAAGTGGCCGTACAGCGTGATTATGATTTATCTCTGCCAGAGCTTACAGCAGATAAAGATCAGCTGATTCAGGTGTTTTTAAACTTGCTTAATAATGCTTGTGAGTCGATGACAGAATTTGCCCAACGACAAAAAAATCCCAACTATCAGGCGCAGCTAGAGATTCAAACCCGTATCGCTTTTCAGCACACTATCGGTCCACGACAGCATAAGCAAGTACTGCAACTCTCCATCACTGATAACGGCGGCGGTATAGAGTCAAGCTTGCTCGGACAGATATTCTTCCCGATGGTGACGAGCCGCGCGGCAGGTACAGGACTTGGCTTATCGATTGTGCAAGATATTCTCAGCCGGCATCATGGTATGATTGAGGTGCGCTCTAAAAAACATGAAAACGGCAGTTCAACTTGCTTTACGCTGTATTTGCCTTTTACGCAGCCGTTGAACTAACTTGATTTTTAAACACTGTCTACTGCTAATGATGACAATAACGATGAGCTACATAATACTATGACGACTCTTGCTACCTTATGGCTTATCGATGACGATGCCGCGCTACGCTTAGTATTAGCCGACACTTTTACTGAAGCCAATCTGACGGTTATCAGCTTTACACAAGCGCAAGCGGCATGGACGCGCCTCAATGAGGTGTTACAAAAGCGCGCGCCTGCATCCCAGCTACCTGATGTTATCTTGACCGACATTCGTATGCCGATGATGGATGGTCTATCATTCAGCGATTGGGTGCATAAGCACTTCCCTGAGCTGCCTATCGTCATTATGACCGCACATTCAGATCTGACTTCAGCTATTAATAGTTATCAGGCAGGCGCTTTTGATTATCTAGCCAAGCCCTTCGATTTGGACGATGCTGTAGCGATTATTTATAAAGCGCTCAACTATCAGCCGAGTGGCGATACTCATCAAGAAAGCTTAATTGAGAATAATACGGCTATAAATGAAGAGCCTATAGAATCAAACCCTACTCAGAACACGAACAGCCAGCAAGATAATAAAACTCCCAGCCAGGCTAAGACCAAGCCCCCTTCTAAGCCAAGCGTCACTACTAATCCTAGCGGCATCATCGGGCAGTCGCAAGCCATGCAGACAGTATTTCGTGCTATTGGCCGTTTGGCGCATTCTCCGATTACCGTACTTATCACCGGTGAATCGGGCACGGGTAAAGAGCTAGTGGCTAGCGCCCTACATCAACACTCGCCGCGCGCCAATCACCCTTTTATCGCGCTAAACATGGCAGCTATTCCGCATGATTTGATCGAGTCCGAGCTGTTTGGGCATGAAAAAGGCGCCTTTACCGGAGCGACGACTCAGCGTCAAGGCCGCTTTGAGCAAGCCGATGGTGGCACGCTGTTCTTAGATGAAATTGGTGATATGCCGTTTAGTACGCAAACGCGGCTGTTGCGCGTGCTTGCTAATGGTGAGTTTTATCGAGTTGGTGGTCAGCAGCCTGTCAAAGTCGATGTGCGTATTATCGCTGCCACCCATCAAAATCTAGAACAGCTCGTTCAGCAAGGCAAGTTTCGTGAAGATCTGTTTTATCGCCTCAATGTCATCCGCCTACCACTACCACCTCTGCGCGCTCGTCGTGAAGACATTCCTGCCTTAGCCAGGCACTTTATGCAGCAGGCTGCCGAGCAAATGAACACCGCAGTCAAACAGTTAAGTCCTGATGCTCTGCGCATTATGCAAGCCTTTGACTGGCGCGGTAATGTGCGCCAGTTAGAAAACGTTTGTCTCTGGCTGACGGTTATGGCGGCTGGGGATATGGTGCTTACCCATGACCTACCTCCTGAGCTGCTAGCTCAAAAAGCGCCGGACCCAGCGTTTAGTGATAACTCTCAAGCTACTTTTGCGCCTCAAGAAAATCAATACGCGCAACCCTTAGATAATAGTTCGCCTATTCATTCGCATACCTCTACAGCGTTTGCTGAGCCTTCCCTTAGCTGGCAACAAGCCTTAGCAGACTGGGCTAAGCAGTCTTTGCAAGCGGGTGAAACTGACATTCTACAGGCAGCGACCCCAGAGTTTGAGCGAGTACTATTGAAAGCGGCGCTTAACCATAGCGGTGGTCGCAAGGTAGCTGCGGCTCAGCTATTAGGTTGGGGCCGCAATACGTTGACACGTAAGCTAACACTGCTCGATATATCAAAGCCTGACCCTGCTACAAAGGACTAAGCAAGTCTTTGATAAGCTTATCTTTCCTATAAAAAGAGCATAAATTATCATTTAAATACTAAAAAAAATTAAATTAATTTGCAAAAAGGGGTTGCCAAAACTGCCAAACTCTATATAATAGCCAACCACTGAGACGCACTACCGAATCAGTTATCTGTCTGTCAGAGGTTTGAATTTAAGCGCTGACGATGATAGAGTAACGATAATGGGGCTGTGGCGGAATTGGTAGACGCACCAGATTTAGGTTCTGGCGCCGCAAGGTGTGAGAGTTCGAGTCTCTCCAGCCCCACCATTTTCGGATAGTACATCTTAGACCAAATATTAAAGCCTGCTTTTTAGCAGGTTTTTTTGTGTCTGAAGGTTTATTTCATAATTTTAAATCATTCAAAACCTCCTCCATATTCAGATAGCGTTTCTCCACTCGCTTAGCCAAAGCCTTATCCACAATATCTTGATAATGACTATATTGAGAAGGCAATTTGGGAGTAGGCCGTTGGCAATGCTGAATCGTCCAGTCTCGCCATGGCTCATTAGTTGACGACTTAATATTATAAGGTCGCTCGCGCGCCAAAACCTCATACACCATAATCCCAAAAGCATAAATATCGCTTTGCACCGTCCCGCCCTGCCCTTGCCAGCGCTCAGGCGCAAGATAGGCGGGTGTGCCTGCGCTATTTTTAACTTGCACATTGTTTTCAGAGCTATGGTCAATGGGCTGTGCTAAAGCAAAATCCGTTAATAGTAAATCATGCTTTTTAATAATTAATAGATTACTAGGCTTAATATCATTGTGTAGCCATCCTGCTTGATGCAAACTATCGATAGTTTTTGCCGCTTTAACGATAAGTCGGTGCTTTTGTTCCGTAGTTAGTGATTGCTTGAAATACTGCGCCAAACTGCCTTGTGAGTAACAAGGCATGGCTAGCAAAGTTAACCACTGCTTTTGCTCTAGTATGTTAAAACTTAAGGTTTCGTAAGCTAGAACTGGAGGAGCAATAGCGGTTTCATAACTACTTTGCAGCCTGTTCAATACCATCAAAACTTTTATTTCGTGATTCAAAGACGCTAAACCTAATGAGCTATCGGCGCTAAGTTGCCATTTAATCATCACCTTACCAAAGAGATCGTGAGTGGCACGGCTTAAGCCTTGATAGGTTTTTGTAGAATCGTTTTGTTGGCTAAGCCGTTGATGCACTATATCAAGATAGCCTAATTGCGCTAGCTCATTAGCTATCGTAGGTAATAGCTTGTCAGCCTGTCGTTGCAACCCTTGTTTTTTTGACCAATGACTTTCCTCATTTTTCATAGTAAAGTAAAGCCCTTATATTGCTATTGCTTGCATTAAATTTAACCTAAACGATTAGAAAACCTATGTCTGAATCAACGCCGTCCGATCACTACGCCCTACCCGAACCGTTACTGAAATTACTCGGCCAATATCTACAAGAGCGCGTCACGCCTACTATCCAAATCAACCCTGAACAATTGGCCTATCGCTGGGTCGGTGGTCGTACAGGGCACCTTGAGCCGCTAGCGGTCAATTTGTTTTTGAGTTTAGACGATTTGCAAGGTATTGAGACGCAAAAAGCAAAGCTGGTACAAAACACGCGTCAATTCTTAAAAGGTTTTCCTGCCAATCACGTACTGATGACTGGGACTCGCGGTGCCGGTAAATCATCCTTGATTCGTGCCCTATTGCAAGAATATCATAGCGAGGGTTTACGTATTATTGAGATTGCCCGTGATGATCTACAAGTGCTCGATAAGATTCGTGCCGCTATCAATGAGCTGCCTACTGACAGCCAGTGCCGCTATGTGGTGTACTGTGATGATTTAGCGTTTAATGGGCAAGACGAGAGTTATAGAGCGCTCAAAAGCGTGCTTGATGGCGCGCTTGATTCTGAGCAAGATAAGCTACTGGTCTATGCCACTAGTAATAGACGTCATCTGTTGCCACAATTGATGAAGGATAATATCAGTATTTATGATGGACAGACCGATGAGGTCAATCCCTATGAGACGGTGGATGAGACCGTGTCTTTGTCGGACCGCTTTGGTCTCTGGTTATCCTTTCATCCGATGGATCAAAATACTTATTTACAGATTGTGCAGCATTATCTGAGCTTAGAACAAGCGAAAATATCTGGCACTTTAGGAAGTAATAGCGAGGCTAAAATGACTACCATTAGCAAAGAAGATGACCCTATAGCCGATGATATCAGAGCCGCGGCTCTACGCTGGGCATCAGAGCGCGGAGGCCGCTCAGGGCGGGTTGCTTATCAGTTTAGTCGCTACTTTAGCGGCAAAGCACTATTGGCTGCGGCTGATAATCAGGGCTAATATCGGGTCATTTAAAGAGGCTGATTTATTGGCTATTTATTTGTGAGACCTAAATACTGAACGCTGGATTCGGCAGTGTGCTCACTACCTTTGTTATTAGCAATTGAATCGCCTTCGACCGTATATTGTGCAAAGTCCTCAGCTAACCATAAATGACCTTGATAATACCTCTGCGCTTCTAAGCGAATATGGCTCATGTTAGCGGTATCGCTATTAGGATTATCAAAGTTCTGATAACGAGCGCTAAAATGGGTAAGAATTAAATGTTGTAAACCACTATCCTGTGCAAATTGTGCCACTTGCTGAGCGCTACTATGCATGGGATCGAAGCCTACCTTGCCAGAGTTTTTGGCTAAGATACGCGCTTTTACCTCATTAGTATAAGTCGCTTCATGGACAAGTAGATCTGCGTTTTTGACAGCCGTACCCAACAGCTCTGGTCTATCGTTATCCCCTGCCACCACTATCCGTGTGCGCCGCTTATTATTAAGCACATAATCTTCCGATAATAACTGCTGCTCATCGTCCAGATGCACATCATGACCTTGCTGCAATTGCCCCCATAACTGGCTAGCAGGGATGCCCGCCGCTTTGAGCTTCTTCGTATCTAACATCCGCTGACTAATCGTTTGCGTCACCCCAAAAGCATGCGAGGTAACTCGGTGCGACAGTTTCGTGATATCAATCTCGAGCTGTTGCTGATTATCTAAAGCTAGGGGGATTTTAGCTACGTTATCAGACAACACCTCTTCTATCGCTATAAAGTCGATCGCAAAAGGAAAATGTAATTCAGTGGTTGATTTTACCGCGTCAAGAAAGTCGTGAATGGCTTTGGGCGCAATAATGGTTAAGGGTGCGGTGCGTCCTGACATCGCGGCGCTCGCAAGCAAACCTGGCAGGCCATAACAGTGATCGCCATGTACATGAGTGATACAGATAGCCGTCAGCTGATGCAAAGACAGCTTAGTCTGAAGCAGTTGCTGCTGGGTGCCTTCGCCGCAATCGATAAGTAGCCAAGGTCGTGATTTTTTGCGGGACTGATTTCGACTAGACGAATAAGGATTTAGACATTCGATAGCGAGCGCAGTGACATTACGCTGCTTAGTAGGTACACCAGCTGAAGTGCCCAAAAAGGTGAGTTGTAGCATAGCTCGCTGCTTACTCCTTAGAAACAAAAAAGCTAGGGTAACTCACAAATAAACGTGCGTTTTCCTTCAATGATTTGCCCGCCACTAGCGTAACATTCGTTCGCCATATTAGACTCATATGACTTCCAGCCGCCATAAAAGCTTGCAATACAAAGCAGCGCGACGAGTAATTTTTGGCCCCAGGTCTTTAGCGAGATTGGCTGCTGCTCGATAATATCTTGCTCAAAAGGCTCGTCAGTTATTTTATTTGGCTCTTTCATTATCCTACCTTTTTGAAGCGTTTAATTGTATTTTGCTATTAAAAAGTCTACTAAATAGAAAATCATTTGCTAGCCATTATAACCAAAAAGCGCATCATCAACGAATTGAATGACGCGCTTTTTGCTTCTACCTAAAAATCCATTTTACGAGCTTAACCGCTTAGAAATTAAGACGACCGCCCTTCTCTTCGCTGCGTTTAAAGGCAGGACGCTCTTCACTACGCTTTAGCCAGTTTAAGATATTGGCATATTTTTTTCTATTTAGACCTTCACCTGCATTAGCGCCTAATATGGGCAGATGCATTTGAATATCGGCAGCACTGAACTCACTACCCGCAAACCATTGGTTATCTTCTAAGTGCTTCTCCACCATTGCAAATATTGGATCTAAACTTGATTGGATCATGTTTTTTTCGATTTGCGCTTGAATCTTTTTACTCACTGGTTTGATCAGCATTGGCGATTGCTGCACCACTTTGGTAAATACCAAGCGCATCACTAGCGGCGGCATCACTGACGCTTCTGCAAAGTGCAACCAAAAAGTATAATTCTCCCAAGCGGCTTCGTTGTCATCTGCAGGCTTAAACTGCTGCTCTTTATCATAGTGCTTGAGCAAATACTCAATGATAAATCCTGACTCTATCAGCGTCCGTCCGTCTGCTTCTAGTATAGGAGCATGACCTAGTGGATGGACTTCTTTTAGGCTATCTGGGGCGCGGTAAGCTTTGGTTCGATTATAACAAGTGAGCTGATAATCAGCCTCCAACTCCTCCAATAACCATAAAATACGAAAAGAGCGCGAGTTTTCTAAATGATGAAGATGCAACATAAATTCTCCTAATAATATTCTGATAAATTGAGCGAATAGTAGCTTGATGGGTTCTGATGGTAATTGATAACTATAGAGACCAATGACTTAATTTTTACTACCTTAAGATTATCATATCTCAGTCAACTCCCCTTTAATACCAGCAAAGCCCATTACAGTTACCAAAAATAATATCTAACCGGTCAAAGTCTCGCAGCACTAGAGTCTATCTATAAATACGGCATGCGCTCGAAAGACTTGACTTACTTAGTATTTAATTTATCAATCTTGCGCGACATCTTCGCGATTTTTTGTTGATAGCGGCTAATTTTTCGAAAACGCCTAGCTGCGAATATCCCTTCAATACGGCGATTTTTGAGACGTTGACGCGACGGAAAACTATGCACTAATGGCTCATTATAGCCATGTAATCGATCCTCACGGCGACGATATAGATAGCCTCTAGCGCTGTCTATAATCATAATCGCTAAAGCCACTATAATCATGCTATACATAAATAACGAGCCGCCCTCATCAAGACCTTGACTCAATACTGTAATAGAGAATATAAATAAGAAAATCGGCTCTAAATAGCTCAAAGTTCCAAATAATGACACCGGCAATTTACTACTAGCCACCATCGTCAGCGACATTGCAAGCGCGCTAAATATCCCCAATAGCGGCAAGAAATACCAAAACTTATTATCGCTTAGCGCTACACTAAAGCCGCCACTGCTATACAGCGCAAAAAGCACCACCGGCAAAAGTAAAGTCAGATCTGACAATAGACCGGTAATCGGTGGCACGGCAAGCTTGCGGCGCATCAAAAAATATGGCGGATATCCTAAACAGACAAATAAAGTCGCCCACGATATCGTACCGTATTGATAAACATCATACGCAACGCCTAGTGCCGCTATTAACGCAGCTAGCCACTGCAGAGCGCTCATATATTCTTTATAAAAAAACCGTCCTACCATGATCATTACTAATGGTAATAAAAAATAGCCCAAAGTGACATCGAGTCCTAAGCCATTGACCGGTCCCCACATAAATAGCCAGATCTGCCCGCCCAAAATCGGCGTAGGTAGAATAAATATTAGCCACTCTTTTGGGGTTTTTAGAGTTTTTAGGTAATCAAAAACATGCTGCCACTGTTTAGTCAAGCTGACCAATATGCTCAAGCTGATAAGCATCATAATGACCCGCCATGACGCTACTTGCGTGCCCGTTAAAGGCTGCATCAATAAACCAAATAAGAATAATAGCGAGAATAAAAAGCTCGCAAGCGCTCCGGCGATAGTTCCTTGTACGGTTTGATTGGTCTTGAGCATAACAGCAGCCTTACAAAATGAGCTGATACAGAAAACAGCAGGTAAAAAAGATTTAGAACTATAGAAAAAATAAATACCTTGTTAATGAAAACAGTAAGAGCCTCTAACAAGGGTGTCAGAGGCTCTATATAAGAAGTCGTGAAATCAGCAAATTAGTCGCTGAGCGTGAGTGATTATATAAAACAGTTGGAGACTAAAACGAGCCTAATTTAGCAAATATCTAATCGCTACAAGGCTAGACGGCCTCCTCTATTTTCAGCTTGCTTAAACCCATCTCGTTGTTGACAGCGCTTGAGCCAAGCGCTTATTTTAGGGTAACCGCCCTCTGCCAATGCAGTACGAGACTTTGCAGCAATAGCCACAAAGTATACTTGAATATCTGCCGCGCTAAAACTCTCGCCTGCAAACCAAATGTTATTTTGCAAATGCGCTTCCATCATAGTCAAAATAGCGTCAATACTATCCGCTATCATGCTTTTTTCGACCTGCTTTTGAATGCCTTTAGCGACAGACTTTATCAGTCGCGGCGATCTCTCTACGATTTTATTAAACACCAAACGCATGACCAGTGGCGGCATCGCTGAAGCTTCGGCAAAATGCAGCCAAAAAGTATAATGCTCCCACGCCGTCTCATCGCTATCGTCAGGTTTGAAGCGCCGCTTGTCATCATAGTGCTTAAGCAAATACTCAATAATAAAAGCAGACTCCACTAAGGGCCGACCATCGACTTCCAATATCGGCGCATGTCCTAGCGGATGCACCTTTTTTAGGCTATCCGGTGCTAGATAAGCTTTGGTACGCTCATAGCTAGTCAACTCATACTCAACATTCAGCTCTTCTAAAAGCCAAACAATACGAAAAGAGCGAGAATTTTCTAAATGATGTAGATGTAGCATGAGTTATCCTAATTTGAGTCAATTAGCAAAGCGCTATAACACCTTATTATAAGCTAACGACTAGCGCTTATAATTTAAAGCCTATTAATAATAGCTTAGTTATTTAAAATTTGATACTCATAGGCGCTCTGAAATACTGGTATCACTTTATAACTTTCAGGCTTTTTCAGGCTTCTCTTTTAAAGCTGCTGAAACTAACTTTTATAATATTTGAATAAAAAAGTTAAAAACCTCCAACGTTATCGTTGGAGGTTTTTTTGAAAATGTAAAATTAGAATGACAGCTCTTAAGCTAGCGGTTTAGTCCTCGCCCTTAACCTCGCCATCCTCATCGATGCCAGTTTCTATATCATAGTCGTTAGCGATATCGACAGTATCGCTAATATCATCGTTTACGTTGCTGGCAGTTGTCGCATCGATATCTGCCTGCTCCTGACCTTCAACGTCAAAAGTACCATCCTCACGCATAGCCTCAATCAGCTCATTATCTTCTTCTTCGTGCTCGACCCTAGCCATAGCGACTAGCTTCTCATCTTTAGACAGACGAATCAATGTTACGCCCTGCGTATTACGACCGGCACTAGCGACATGCTCGACAGGGGTACGCACTAAGGTGCCTTTGTCAGATATTAAGATAATATCGTCTTCTGGATCGACCTTGGTTGCACGAACTAAAGCGCCATTACGCTCACTGGTTTTGATAGCGATAACGCCGCCACCGCCGCGATTCTGGGTATTGAATTCTTCAATAAAGGTACGCTTACCAAAGCCGTTTTCACAAGCTATCAAAATCTCGCGAACATCATCTTCGATAACGACTAAGGATTTAATAAACTCGTCATCTTTTAAGCGCATACCGCGCACGCCTTTGGCGGTACGACCCATAGCACGGGCATCGTTTTCATCGAAGCGTATAGCTTTACCGCTTGAGGCAAATAGCATCACCTCTTGGCTACCGTTAGTGATACGCGCGCTCACTAACTTATCGCCTTCCTCTAAGCTTACGGCAATCAAGCCATTGGAGCGAATAGTGGCAAACTGCTTGAGCTCTACGCGCTTCACCGTACCATTAGCCGTCGCAAAGAACACAAAAGGCGGCTCGGCAGTAGTGCTGCCTTCTAACAAATCCTCGTCGGTCTCGTTTACCGTAAGCTCATGTTTTGCGGAGGACTCTTCTACCATCTTCGGAATAGGTAGTATCGTCGTCACCGATTCATCGCCACTTAGTCCAATCAAGTTCACTAAAGGACGACCACGCGAACCGCGACTGGCAATCGGTACTTCAAAGCCACGTAAACTAAAGACGCGGCCGGTATCCGTGAAGCACAATACCGTAGAATGCGTTGAGGTCACTACTAAATGATCAATAACATCATCTTCTTTCATCGCCGTAGCAGACTTACCCTTACCGCCACGTTTTTGCGCGACATAATCATCGATAGGCTGGGTCTTAGCGTAACCGGTACGCGAAACCGTCATCACGACAGTTTGCTCTGGGATTAAATCTTCGCGGCTAAAGTCAGTACGCGAATCGATGATATCAGTACGGCGTTCGTCACCAAAGTTTTCACGAATCTCAATCATCTCATTAGAGATAATGGTCATCAGCTTGTTAAAATCACCTAAAATAGACTCTAAATTAGCGATTTCACGTAACAAGTCTTGATACTCTTCGGTCAATTTATCTTGTTCAAGGCCGGTCAGACGATGCAACTGCATCTCTAAAATCGCATTGACCTGCTCAAGCGATAAGCGATAACTTTGCTCGCCTTTAGTCGTATCATCGATAAGACCAAACGGCGCTTTAGGATCTTCGCCTTCGATGTATTCAGGGCGTACCGATTGGCTACCGGCTGCCTTTAGCATAGCGACGACGCTACCTGAGCCCCAAGTATTACCAAGCAAACTCTCGCGTGCTTCACCGCGGCTAGCAGATGCTTTGATCGTGGCGATAATATCATCGATATTAGCTAGCGCTACGGTCAAACCTTCAAGCAGATGACCGCGAACGCGAGCTTTATTGAGCTCATAAATAGTACGGCGCGTTACCACTTCTTGGCGATGACGCACAAAGGCAGCAATCAGTTGGCGCAAGGTTAATAGCTTAGGCTGGCCATTATCGAGCGCCACCATATTGATACTAAAACTAGTCTCAAGCGGTGTCTGCAAAAACAAGTTATTGACGATAACTTCAGCGGTTTCGCCGCGGCGCAAGTCAATAGCGATACGCATACCGTCTTTGTCAGACTCATCACGTATTTCAGTGATGCCTTCAATCTTTTTGTCACGAACCAGCTCTGCAATACGCTCAATGAGCTTGGCTTTATTGGCCTGATAAGGCACTTCGGTGAAGACAATACGCTCACGATCACGGTTGACACCTGTGTCGCTCATCGGCTCAATATGATAGCGACCGCGCACATGTAAGCGGCCTTTACCAGTGCGGTAAGCGTCTTGGATTCCCGCGCGGCCATAGATAATGCCGCCCGTCGGGAAGTCAGGACCTGAGATATGCGTCATCAGCTCCTCGCCCGAGATTTGTGGATTCTCAGCGTATGCTAAACAAGCATTAATCACTTCGGTCAGGTTATGCGGCGCCATATTGGTCGCCATACCGACCGCGATACCGGTCGCACCATTCACTAATAGGTTCGGTACACGAGCGGGCAACACACTAGGCATACGCTCGGAGCCATCATAGTTATCTTCCCAATCGACGGTGTCTTTGTCCAAATCGCCTAGCATCTGATGGGTCAGCTTGGTCATGCGCACTTCGGTATAACGCATCGCCGCCGGTGGATCATCATCAATCGAGCCAAAGTTACCTTGGCCATCAACCATCGGATAACGCAAGCTAAAGTCCTGCGCCATACGTACGATCGCATCGTAGACTGCGCTGTCGCCATGCGGATGGTATTTACCGATGACGTCACCGACCACACGCGCCGACTTCTTATAAGGCTTGTTGTAGTCGTTAGAGAGCACATGCATAGCATACATAACGCGGCGATGGACCGGCTTGAAGCCATCACGGACATCGGGTAGCGCACGCGAGACAATCACACTCATCGCATAATCCAGATAGGACTGCTTTAATTCATCTACAATGCCAATAGGACTGACCGACTCGCTCATATACACTCCTTCACTCATATTCGCTATATTAATTTTGCAGGCTTTATAGATAACTTTATGGGCTAAGCAGATTTTGATAAACGTTACATCAACGCGCAAAATTGCTAGGCAAAGCAACACCATAAAGCGTGAAAAATCTTGGGAAAATGATGATCGTTTTAGTGGTAAATAAAGAGGACTATTTTAGCACAAATCTGCAAGCTTAGGGGTATCTATATGCCAATAAAATCAAGCAAAACAGCTGATTAGCTGGCTTTATTTTATAATAGAAAAATTGTCGTTATATACCTTTCATAAACTGCCATTTTTTTATAAAAATCGGCGGTCCATAAAAAAACTGCACCCTTTTGAATGCAGTTTTTTGTTTACGCTATTTAATAATTACCAACCACTATCTTTTTCAGCTTAAGAGCGCTCAAAGTCTTGCTTAAAGAATTCACGAGTCGCCTGCGTACAAGCTGAACTCACTAAGCTACCATGGTAGTTGCTATAAAATGCTAATAGCGGATTGGCACCTTGTGCCGTAGCATCGTCTTTGACTTTTTGCACGCTATTGCTAAACCTAGTTTGTACGCTATCCACTACGTCGTTAATATCCCACGTATTCATCGATGCTTGTCCAATGGTGATCAGAGTTGTATTGTCTGGGCGACTCTTTTTATTGTCTCTATCAACATCTAGCACAGTAATATTCAGTTTAGCAGCTGGATTACTAGCACTTGCTGCTTGCAACAAGCCCGCCATAGACCCAGTATTAGTATCAAAATAGACAGTCGGATCTTGGTTACCGCCACAAAGTAGTGTCGGCATAGTCGGTACATAGCCACGCAAATCATTGTCTTTTAGCGCTTTACGTAGATTATTTTGCGGATTGGCCGCTGGCAAATTATTACTATCAGCTATTATCAAACCATCAGGTATCAAACCATCAGGATTATTGACAGCATCGGTCACGTAAGCGGCACGAAAATCTGTTTTGATAAGATAGTCACTATCATCATATCCGCCCAATGCGGAAAATATTGAGCCTTTACTCAACCCTGCCAAAGCTGGATCGGTTGGATTGTTTTGGAACAAGGCATTATTGGGCACTTCGCCCGCTGCCACTAAGTCGCCAAACGCCGTATTACTAGGTAGCCGTACGTCAGCATACTTATCTAAAAAGATATCTGAAGGTTGCTCATAAATGTTGCTGTATTTCTCTTTTAAGCCGATACCTAACAGGGGCGCAAATCTAGAAGCGCCGATGTTGACGTTACCTTTAAAGATTTCGTCACCAAAAGCTGCTAGAGCATAAGGCCCTGATAGCGGCGCGATTGCCGTTACTGTTTTGTTTTGCGACTCCAGCAATCTAGCTGTTGCCATAGCGACATGACCGCCTTGTGAGTAGCCTGAGAGGTATAATTTACCCGAATCCTCGATATTGGTGTAATTGACATTGTTCGCCACTTTTTGCTCTTCGATTACTGAGCGAGCACTCTCTAGCGCATCGACCATGTCATTTGATTGCTGCTCAGCGACTAGATACGGATGGTAATCAAGCTCTGAGTCGTCATAACCAGCATAGTTCGGTGCTACGACAATATAGCCTTGGGCGGCAAAGTTGGCTGCTATTAGCGTTGACTCGCCGACAGCAGGATTATTCACATTACCCACTTGCGTGAAGTCATAACCTCTATCGGTAGTAGTACCATGAGCATAAAGCAGTACAGGACGCTCGCCTTGACACTCGTCGCTATCACCCATTGGTAACATCAACGCTGCCGTAGCGTTAGTGGCCTCGCCGGCAGCGCCAACAGTCGGATAGCTGACTTTTTCAACGGTGACGCCGCACTCAGCATCAGGGGTGTCAGCATTCTCTCCAATAAGAGTATCAATCTGATCTGGGTTAAATGTCTTTACAAACTCTGAAGTGGTTGAGGATTCTGTTGATACTTGCGTACTAAAATCATTATCATCGTCGCCACAAGCTGTCAGTAATAAACTACTTGCTACGGCTACTGATAACAAGCAGCGAGACCGCGTTAGATTTTTGGAGAAATTAGAATGGGAGAGAGACATATTCGCTATCCTTAGCAGTAAATATAGAAGTTAGACATCATCAATAGTCGTTGTTATGGTCAGTAAAAATGGCCGTTGTTGATGCTATTACCTTACTGTTTATACCGTATAATAGCCTGAAAAGATACTCTGAAATTTGCAATACAAAGTCATTTGACTAGAGTCTGTTTGATATTTAGCATGCTCTATATTCAGTCAACACTCACTATTTTAATAAAAAACGAGCTTTTATGAGCCAAACCCCAAAACCTTCAGACGATCAGCTTACAGCAGCTCGGGTAGATCGCAGTTTTGAGCCGATTGCCGATCACTTCGAAAAAAAAGTCTATGGCGGCTTAAAAGGAGAGATTAGGCTCGCGGTACTGCGTCGCGATATTTTTGAATATGCAGAAAAACAAAGTCAAAGCTTAGGACGTCCGCTGCGTATCTTAGACGTAGGTGCAGGACTAGCGCAAATCGCTATAGAGCTGGCGGCGCAAGGTCACACGCTTGTCATCAATGATATCTCAACCAGTATGCTATCAAAGGCGCAAACGCAAGTAGTCGCTTTTGAAGCGAATAATAAGACAAAGCTAGATATCACCTGGCTGGTTTGCCCTTATCAGCAGCTACCGGATAAGCTTGCTAAGCAAAGTACTACAGAAAAAAATTTAGTAGAAGAAAGCTTTGAGAAAAGCGATTTTAAAGGCGAGAGCTCTGAAGAAAAGAGTTTCGCAGAAAACAGCGCCGATAAGTTTGATTTAATTCTTTGTCACGCGCTGCTCGAATGGCTTGCAGAGCCGGCTGAGATAATGGATTTTTTTGCGGCGCAGCTAAGTCCTAAGGGCGCGCTATCGCTATGCTTTTACAATCCTGCCAGCTTCGATTATCGCAATCTGATTATGGGGAACTTTAATTTGCTTGATCGCTTACTCGAAGGAAACTATGAGGCCGACAATAAAAAAAGCCTGACGCCCAATCATCCAGTCGCTAGACAAGAGGTCGCAGCGTGGCTACAACAACATGAGTATAAAATTTTGCTAGAAAGTGGACTGCGAGTCTTTCATGATTACGCGCCGCTTAAACGTGGCGGTCATAACGACGCTGAGGCGGTGATAAAGATGGAGCTGCGCTACTCACAATTAGAGCCGTACAAATGGCTAGGTCGCTATTTGCATATCTTAGCGACCGCTGACACTTAAAGTTTTTGTTAAGTCCTTGAGCGCTTAGTCTTGGGCGCTTAATGTGATCTATCGTATTCTGACCACGTGGTTGCATTGACGTCTTTTTCATCAAATACCACCACATGCTCAAGTAACGGCAAGATACCGATATGGCTGCCAACCGCATGGTTATGATGGCTCGCCACTAACGATAATACGGTTTGACCATTCTCTAATTGTAAGCGATACAGGTAGTTAGCACCGCGAAAGACGCGCCCGACTACTAATGCGGTCTGCTGGCTATCATCATCATGAATGATATCATCGGGCCGCACGAGGACTTTGATAGGTGTGCCATTAGGATAGTCATACTCGCAATATTGCGGCTGACCTAATTCATCATACACTTCCATGCGCCGATAGATATCGCCAAGCGCCGTCTCGACATGACCTTCTTTGATAATGCCGTCTATCATCGCCCCTTCACCAACGAACTCAGCGACAAAAGGACTAACGGGTTCATGATAGAGCTCGCTTGGCGTTGCCCATTGTACGAGTTTGCCTTGATGCATAACCCCGACTTTATCCGCTAGCGCAAAAGCCTCGTTTTGATCATGAGTGACTAAGATAGCGGTGGTATTCGTGCGTTTTAGAATATCACGCACGCTCATCGCTAGTGATTCACGCAGCACCACATCAAGGTTAGAAAAAGGCTCATCGAGGAGTAATAATTTAGGCTTAGGAGCAAGCGCGCGTGCTAAGGCCACGCGCTGCTGCTGACCGCCCGATAGCTCAGCGGGGCGCTTATCAGCGTGTTCGCTCAATCCCACTAGCGCTAACATCTCCGCCACGCGCACTTTTTTATCAGCGCCAGACCATTTATTAAGACCAAAAGCGATATTTTTGGCTACGCTTAAATGACCAAACAAAGCGTAGTCTTGAAACACCATGCCCATACCACGTTTGGCAGGAGCCACTGCAAAAGAGTGGCGTTTATCTTGTTCGGTTAGGCGCTGATGGTTTAGCTCAATTTTACCTCGACGGGTGGGCTCAAGACCCGCAATAGCTCGCAGCGCTGTAGTTTTACCGCAGCCGCTATAACCCAAGAAACAACCAATTTCACCTTGTTGCAGGCTTAGCGATAGGCCATTGACGATAGTCAGATTATCATAACCAACAATCAAGTCTTCTACCTTTAAGAAAGGCTCAGTGTTGCTCCCTAAAGCGCGCGGGTCAGGGTAGCCGTCGCCTTGCTCATTACTTATATCGCTACCCACATCCGCTTGTCCAAACGCTTGCGCATTTTGCATAGATTGGCCTTTTTGGGATAACACTGATAAAGGAATCACGGATGATTTTTTGCTCGCTTCTAGTCTGGCTTTGGCTTTTATAAGCTTTGGATCTCGACCCTTTGTAAGTGGTTGACAACTTTTAGAAGAGGGCTGTTTTGCATAGTTCTCCTCGTTATCTAAAGCATCATTAGTCAAGTTGGTATACATAGAAGGTACTCGTAAGCTATAAATGAATAAGACTAGCGACTATAAATATTAGGGGTAATCGCTGCTATTTAAAGGTGCCGAATTTAAAAGGGTTAAACTCAAAGCTGACAAATTTAAAAGTGCTAATGCTAACATTTTAATAATTAACTATTGCCATTTATGCCGATTAGTTATGCTTTTCACTTTGACGTAGTAATATCCATACTGGTATTAACCCCACTAACACAATCAGCAAACTCGGTAGCGCCGCTCTCGCCCACATGCCCTCGCTGGTCATCTCAAACACTCGTACTGCTAGCGTATCCCAGCCTTGGCGACGCGTCATTAAGGTAATCGGCATCTCTTTCATCACTTCCACAAAACCCATTAGCAAGGCCGTCAGCACCCCAGGACTGAGCACAGGTAGCACAACTTGTCGCCAGCGCTGTAACGGGCTAGAGCTTAACAATTCAGCGGCGGCCTCTTGATTGACGGTCAAGCGCTGTAATTGCCGATCGACAGGCTGAAAGCTCACTGTCATAAAGCGTGTTGAAAGCGCCAGTAACATCACAATCACGCTACCGGATAATACTTGCTTGGAGGTAATACCAAAAGCGATCAGCTGATTGTCTAGCCAAGCAATAGGAATAAACACCCCAACTGCCAGCACTGTGCCCGGTACCACATAACCTAAATTAGCTAAAGTGGTCATCAGTTTCGTACTTTTATCGGCATACTGACGCTTAATCCAAGCGATAATAATAGCGAGAAAAGCAATCAGCACAGTCGTCATGCTGGCGATAAGCAGACTGTTGGTGACAAAATCAATGTAGCGTGCATCAAAGTCTTGCCGGTAGTTCATCGCCGTCCAATACAGTAGCTGCAAAAACGGCACTAAAAATGCCATTAAAAACAAAAGGCTACAGAGCAGCGTCATGCCCCACTTGGTCGCGGCGCTACTAGTCAAGCGCTTATTGCTACTTTGCGTACCCTCTTTGCCGCGTCGCGCCTGCCAATACTGCTCAAATATCACGACAATAAATACTACGCCAATGAGTAAAGCGGCTAATTGCGCGGCAGTAGTCAAACTAAAAAAGCCAAACCAAGCCTTATAGATAGCGGTGGTAAAGGTATCGACATTGAATACGGACACCGCGCCAAAATCTGCTAAAGTCTCCATACTCGCCAGCAACAAGCCGCCAATAATCCAAGGCAGCGCTTGCGGTAGTGCTAAACGAAAAAACACCCGGCCACGGCTTAGCCCAAGCATCTGTCCCGCTTCGATAGCGCGGTGACCTTGCGACAAAAACGCTTGGCGCGCTAAAAGGTAAACATAAGGATAAAAAGCAAGCGATAGAATGAAGCCTGCGCCCCAAACGTTGCGCACCGAAGGAACAGCAGTGGCCACGCCCAGCTCTCGCAAACTGGTTTGCAATGGCCCACTAAAATCAACAATACCTACGGTCACAAAAGCGAAGACATAGGCAGGTATCGCGAGCGGCAGCATCAAAGCCCACGAAAAAAACCGCTGGCCTGGGAAGCGGTACATACTGGTGACCCAAGCAAGCGAGGTGCCTAGGCTACCGGAGATGACAGTCACCATCGCTAATAAGATAGCCGTGTTTTTTAGTACTTGCGGCAGCACGTACTCGCCCATATGCGACCAAATATCAGCCATCGGCTGTGTCCATGATAATAGGACGATCAAAATCGGTATCAGCATAAACAACGAAATCAGTCCTAAGACTGATTTTGATAAAACACGCTTAAGAAGGGTACGATCCTTAACGACGACAAGGTCTGGAGATCCTATATCGTCTTGATGTTCGGACGCTTTTGGTATCGTTATCATAACATTACTACCATCTTGTACCCTTTATAGCGACTCTAATGATCAAAGTGATCAAGCCTTACTTATAGCCAGCTTTATCCATCATCTGAATCGCTTGAGTTTGCAGCGAGCCAAATTTTTGTACATTGATATCATCTTGTTTGAAGCTGCCCCAAGATCTTAGCATCTCTGATTCATCAACGCCTTCTTTGACCGGATACTCTTTATCGGAGCTGGCATAGATGCCTTGCGCTTCATCGGATGACAACCATTCCATCAATTTAAGCGCGCCATCTGGATTGTCTGATGCCGCTACTACGCCAGCGCCAGAGATATTGACGTGCGTGCCGGTAGTATCTTGGTTAGCCCAGAATATCTCTACTGGAAAATCAGGGTTCTCGTCTAAAATACGCCCATAATAGTAGCTATTGGCGATACCTACTTCACATTGACCAGCAGCAATAGCTTCTAGCATACTCGTATCATCACTGAACACATCAGTAGCCAAATTATCTACCCAGCCGCGAATGACCTCTTCAGTTTTCTCAGGGCCTAAATGCTCAATCATACTGGCAACCAATGATTGGTTATAGACCTTTTTTGAGGTGCGCAGACAAAGCTTACCTTTCCATTTTGGATCGGCTAGATCAGCATAAGTCGATAGCTCCTCGGCATCAACCTTGCTAGGATCATAAAAGATAGTGCGAGCGCGTAGCGACAGACCCGTCCAGTTACCCGCTGGATCACGGTACTTCGCCGGAACATTAGATTCTAGCACGGTAGAAGCCACAGGCTGCAATAAGCCTTGTTCCCCTGCTTGCCATAAGTTACCGGCATCAACGGTCAAGAGCATGTCGGCTGGCGTGTTATCACCTTCTGCTTGCAGACGCGCCATCAGTGGGCCCGTTTTATCAGTCACCAACTCAATCTCAACCCCAGTCTCTTCGGTATAACGATCTAATAATGGCTTAATCAGCTGCTCATTACGCGATGAATAAATCGTCACCGTTTGATCGCCACTGGCCGTCGCCGCCTCAGTCTCAGTCGTTGGCGTCTCACCTTCAGCCGTTTGGGTTTGATTACAACCGACCAAACCTAACATCATACTAAAGATAGCAACAGATAACGTGGTTTTTATGGGCTGACTTACCGCGACTGAATCATTGAGCGCTTGTAACGACATGGCTTTCTCCAAAGCTGGATTATAAATAAAAGAACATCAATAAAAGGATATAAAAACGAGATAAACGGCTTAAAACTAGAAACCACATACTAATAGAAATGAGATTAATTATCAATAACTTTATTCGACTCGCTCTGTCAGGTATATCCTATCAAAGGCTCGGTTTTACAGCATTTATTAGCGATGTAAAAGCCACTGTCCGACAATGACATTGACCGCCGCTTCAGTACGCAATATTCTTGGGCCGATAGTGACCGCTTGGCAGCCTTGCGTAGATAGCAGCTCTATCTCATAGTCGATCCAACCACCCTCGCTACCGATAAAAACCACCTTAGGCAAGCCGCTATCCATAGAAGATCGCTGTAAGTATGCTGACAGCGATAATGCGCCATAAGGATGAGCCACAATCGCCTGTCCCTTTGCGGCGGTAAGCAAACCTGGCAGCTTATCTTCCACAAAAGGTTTGAAGCGTTTCTCTAAAGTAATAGACGGTGCGATAGTATCGACACTTTGCTGCAATCCTGCTAGCACAAATTCATCAAGGCGATTGAGCATGGGGCTTTGCCAGTAGCTTTTTTGGCTGCGATAGCTGTTTATTAAGATGATGTTTGCCACCCCAAGAGCGGTCATATCCATAATCAAACGGCGCAGCACCTTTGGGCGTGGCAGCGCTAAAATAACGGTTAGATCTAACTTAGCAGGCGGAGCAAGGGTGAGCTTTACCTCGCGCAGATGAATGACTGTCGGCGTTATATTATCGATAATAGCGCTACCAAGCTTGCCGCCTAATTGCCCAATCTTTAGGCCATCGCCCACTTTCAGCCCTAATACTTTATCAGCATGAGCGATTTGTAGAGGCGATTCAATGCGGGCAAAAGCACCTAAAAACTGAGTTTCTGGCAATAAAATACTATTCATAAACTGCCTTATCAAGGCTCTGCTCAACGACCTGCTCAATCATTGCTAGCTGCTGCTCTAGCACTGATTGCTGCTTGGCGGTCATCTGCGCTCCTGCTTGTCCGGCCGACTTGGCAGAAGGCAGATGATTTAACCAAAACGTTAGCTGCTGATAAATAAGCTCATTATCAGTAAGCGTTTTAGAAGCTGAAGTAGATTTACTTTCAGCTTCTAAAAAGGGAAAATTGTCACTATTAGAGTGGAAAAAATCATTATTCGGCTGATATAGCGCGCCTACCTCTGCCAGCTTATCCACTACGCTTTGACAAGACTGCGTATATCTACCCATCAGTACAGGCGTTGCTACGCTCGCCGGCTCCACCGGATTGTGTCCGCCAATATCGACCAAAGAGCCGCCCACTAAGGCGACATCGGCTTGCTGATACCAGTGCATCAGCTCGCCCATCGTATCAGCAAGATAAACTTGCGTTTGTGCGCTAACAGGCTCATCTAAGCTACGCCTAGCTAACGTTAAACTGCCAGCTTTGATCAGATCAGCGACCTCATCGAAGCGCTCAGGATGCCGCGGCACTATGACCAATAGAGTATCGGCTAATTTGGTATCCGCTAATAAGCGCTGCTGCATAGATAAGGTAGCCTCCTCCTCGCCTTCATGGGTGCTAGCTGCTACCCATAACGGTCGATTTAACGCTTTAAGTGCTACAAGGTCGGTTGCGGCGGGCTCAGCTTGCTTAGCAGAGGTAGGCGTATTAATCACCCATTTTAGCGAACCGGCTACTCGAATTTGTGCGCTTGACGCGCCAAGCTGACGAAAGCGCTTTGCCGATTGATCATCTTGCGCAATGATTAAGCTTAAGTTTTGCATCATGCTAGCGCTGACAGCGCCGATCTTTTGATAGCTGTTAAAGGACGATAAAGATAAGCGTCCATTGACCAAAATACTCGGGATACGCCTTTCGGATAATTTGCTCAAAATAGTGGCCCACAGCTCGGTTTCTACAAATAAAGCGGCGATAGGCTGCACGTGCACCAAAAAACGCTCAATGACGACCGGACTATCGACGGGGACATAACTGTGACTCAAACGTCCTTGCGCGATGTCATCAGCGAAGCGTGTCGCGCCGCGGGCAAAGCCAGTTTGCGTAGTATTCGTCAGCCAAATAGTGTAGCCCTTTGCCATTAACGCGTCTAATAAAGGGGCAGCAGTATTGGTCTCCCCTAAAGATACCGCATGACACCAAATCACTTTTGGTGCTTGTTTAGCCGTCATCATCTGTGACGGCTGCGGCGGCGCAGGATACGCCTTGCCGAAACGCTGAGCGACCTCTTCTTGATAATTATCACGCTTGTGCGAACGGCGCCAAACTTGCATGCGATATAAGGGCTTAAGAGTGGCAATAGCCACTCGATAGTACCAAGGCGGCGCTACAAAAGAAGAGGACATGAGAGGGTCAGCTTGGGTCAATGAATAGTATAAAAAGCAGCAATATTACCGCAAATGATTAGAATAACGCTATCATTCAAACAAAAATAATCAATACTAAGGCGACTAACACCACCATGCCAATGAGTAGCTGATAGCGTTTTAAGCTATGCTGCTCTTGGGCTTTAGTTGTCATCAGAAGCTGTGCTTGCTGCCATTGTTTATCGATAATCATCGCTTCAGGATGGCCATTAGCGGCTGCTTGCTCGAGCCAATATTTGCCCATAGCCATATCCTGTGTAAGCCCAAACCCTTGATAGTACAGCTTACTTAACAAGCGCTGGGCGCGGCTATCATGGGCATCAGCTGCTTGCTTGACTAAGTGTATACCTTTGTCTTTGCTAGCTTTATCTCTATGGGCCGGACTCTCAGTGTTTATGCTCGGCTCAGTCATGCCTTCGCCTAATAGCTCATACATCGCCAGTCGCAACATAGCGCCAGTATGGCCTGCGTTGGCTGACTTTTGCAGTAAACCTAATGCTTGCCGGCGAGCAGCCTGATGAGTATCAAAAAACTTGACCTGCGCGCGTGGTTTACCCTGCTTAGCGATATGACGCTCGAACTGATCGAGTATATGACAAGCTTGCTCATATTCTTTGATACCGGCATTTTGTGCAACCTCAATCTCATTAAGCTCGTTTAATAGACGAGTAAACAGCTCAGGCGTCGGTTGGGCGTTTTTATTAGCAACTTTGTGATTTTCGGGTTGGCTATTAAGGCTTTTATGAGCAGGGTTATCAGCTTCACTACGCGCGGCAATTACGGAATCATCATCATTCTCAGCTGGCTTTGACTGCGCTATGGTTGACGGCAAGACAGTATCGACAGGCGGCTTAGTGTTTATCTTCGCTGAGTGATCTTTCCCCAAGTTTTGCTGATATTCTGGCTTGTTTTCTGTGTTCGCCTGCGACTTTTGAATGGTTGCTGTGGTATTAGCCGTCTGAGAGGTTCGAGAAGGCGTCTGAGGCAAACGCTCTTTAACCGCCTGATACAGGCCATTAGCAATTTGACCACCTTGAGCGGCGACAAACTGCCGATCAATATGGCCAAACAGACGTAAACCGATTGGCTCTAAAGCAAAAAATAGCGCCGCTGCATGAGAGCTTACCTCATTTAAATTGTCGTTTACTTGAGCACTGTCTTCTTGATAAGCCACTGCCATGTCTCGATAAAAATCATCGACAGTCAAGCTCAGCTCAGGATAGCGGCGACGCAGCTCAGACTGACTGTACCAATGCGGTAGGCTTTGCCACTCACGGGCCAAAATGCGTCCGGCATAAAACGCGAGAAACCACAATAAATGCCGAAAGCGATCGTCAGCCAATAAGCGCTGCTCTGCTACTGCGTTTTTCGCATGGTCTCGGCGTATTTGCGATAATAGCGTATCCACACGCTGCAAGCTCGCTAGCGTCTCATCTAGCTTACAAGCCTGCAGCTCAGCTTCATAAGCGATACCGCCAGCGATAGGGCGCTCTCCTAAAAAGTCTTGCCAGTATCCTTCAGCGATATAATCAAGTGAAGTCTTGGCTACAAAAGAATCAGAGCTGGCAGACATAACGAAATGTATCCTGTGGGTGAATAAACGCCTTAATTATAACAAGGGACTAAACAAGCGTATCACATTATCAAATAGGCTTTTAGAACGCGGGCGCTGCTGCCAATACGACAACTCTAAAAATTGACAATTCTCTAAATAAGCATTTTGACATTTTAAAACTTGCGCCACCATCTCTGGGGTATAAATTGCCAAAGTCACTTCCATATTCAGATAAAAGCTACGCATATCAATATTCACCGTGCCAAACAGACAATAATCATCGTCAATGACCACCGTTTTGGTATGGAGCAAACCGCCTTCAAAGCGTGCAATCTTCACGCCCGCCTCTAACAGCTCTTGGTAATAAGCCTGCGATGCATGCTGCACCAAAAACGAATCCACCTTTTTAGGTACAATTAGCGTCACATCAACGCCGCGCCTTGCAGCTGTGGTTAGCGCGCCAGATAAGGCTTCGTCTGGCACAAAATAAGGGGTAGTAATTTGAATACGAGTATTAGCCCGGTGAATAACCGTTACTAAAGTATTATAAATGACATGCCCTGTCAGCTGCGGCGCTGATGGAATCAGCTGAGCTATGACATTATCTACTGCAGGCATAGGCGCAATATCTATCAAGCTCGTCCCTGCTAACGGCTGCACGGCACTTTCTTGTGCTCCGACATTATCGTCAAGCACTTGCACCCGGCTATTCAGATCATTGATAGTAGGATGCATCACATAGAGCTTACGCGTGTAATTATTTACCCGTTTATCAAGCTCATAGAGATTATCTTGACTCTCAGCGCCGATATCGGTGACCACCACTTTAGTCATAGCAGTAGCGACACTAATCGGTTGCACGCTAGTACTACGAATCATCACATCGATCCACTGTCCGACATTTTTATCTTGTTTAAAAAAATTGGGATCTACTAAATTAAAGCTACCGGTATAGCCTATATACTCATCGATGACAATAATCTTACGATGATTACGCAAGTCTGAGCGCTTAAATAAGGTCTTAAACAGCCCTACTGGCAGCGACTGATGGACAAAGACACCCGCTTTTTCTAATGCTTCATGGTGCTTGCGATTAACAAAGGCTAGACTACCGACGCTGTCAGCTAATAGGTGACACTCTACCCCGCGCTTTGCCGCACTGATCAAAGCTTGCAACACCTCGAGCACTTGGCCTTTAGGATAGATAATATAAAATTCCATATAGATAGTGTGAGCGGCGTTATGGATATCGGCAATAAGCTGATCAAAAATAGCGCTTGGACTTGTCAGCAGCTGCATTTGATGACCGGCAAACACGCCAAACCCAGTTTTTCGCGTTCCGATCAAGCTAACACCGCGATAATGATCGGACAATAGATCTTGGCCTTGATCAAAAACCAAACGCTCACGAGCCGCCATGTCGTTGGTCAATAGCTGCGCTTGATCGACTCGTTGCCGATAGCGCCGCCCAATCATCGGCTCCCCTAATAAAAGATAAGCGATAAACCCTACCAAAGGCAGCGTATAGAGCATCGCAATCCAAGCAATTGAAACACCGATATTGCGCTGTACTGTGACGATGCGCAAGGTCATGACCACCATCAAAGTAATATGCAATACTAAGCCTAGACCGGCCAAATCGATCCAAGACCAAGGCGCAAGCGTTTGTTGTGTCGCTAAAGGATCTATGATGGGCTCCAATATTTGAGGATCTTTAAGTTTGTAACATGTATTAGCGCTATAAAAGACTTATGCCGTTAGTCTATACGCGTTAAAAACAGACCGCTATAGTAAGCCTCTGCACCGTGATTTATCAAATACAATTTATTTATAATTCACTATTTTCGTTAGCTTTTGGGAGCACTGGTTATTTATTTGTCGAATTTATGAAATAGTATTTGACAGCCCTTACTAAATCTATATAATACACACCCACAGCAAGGGGCTTTATTGGCTCTGAGTTGTTAGAAGTTAATTAAGAGGTGACAGTCTTGATTAGCTAGATCTAAGAAATTCGTTAGCATTTATTTAGATGCAGAATTTCTAGAATTTTCCCTTTAAGGAAAATTCAGTAACATCTAGTGTAGGCAGAGTTTTATAGAATTTACGACAATGTAAATTCTCTTGCGCTCGGACGAAGCAGTGCTTCGTTATATCCTCGCTCAGGGTGATTAGCTCAGTTGGTAGAGCGTCTGCCTTACACGCAGAATGTCGGCGGTTCGAATCCGTCATCACCCACCACTTATTAGCTTGTGTTAAAAAAGCTAGACGACCTAAGCAGCGGTAGTTCAGTTGGTTAGAATACCGGCCTGTCACGCCGGGGGTCGCGGGTTCGAGTCCCGTCCGCTGCGCCATATTTAAAACGAATTTAGACCTTTGGGTTTAAGCAAGTTTCGCCTCAAACATTAGCTTGTTTGGGGTTTTTTTGTGTCTGTATTTCTCCTTAAAGCCTTTATCTATAATCGCTAGATACTTTCTCTGTATTTATTTTTGCTAAATAGTCTACTCTTTAACAATGCATGAATAATAGGTTTTTGCGCATGACCTCTATCTTTTAAAAATCGGTGACCACCTACTCGGTGACCAAACGGTGACCCTTTCTGAGCAAGCACTTCAACGCTAGAAGGATTATTATTTTGCCAAATTAAGTATGTTAAGCGTGCAAAAAATGAGTACTAGCTCGAAATTAGTTTAATTTTAAAATATAAATCAAACCTATAGATATCAATAAAACCTTCTGCTATAGTCGATAAATAGTCGCTACTTTTAACGAAGAAGCCGCCAATTAGACATAGGATGTGTCTAATATTAAGAAGGTTAACCTTAGCGTGGAAGCTTTATCCCCTATATCCGCAAATAAAAAATCGACCTTTGATTCTGGGCATCATTTTGATGCCAGCCGTCACTGGGCGGCTTCCTTGACACTGGGCTTCGATACTAGAGCCGATGGTGATACCTCTATCACCCGCATGCACAAAGCTCATCATTACGGGCCTCTACGCGTACAAAGACCGTTTTATCCCGAAGGCCGTGACGGCTGCTGTCATGTTTACTTGTTGCATCCTCCTGGCGGCATTGCCAGTGGTGATTCACTCAATATCGATGTCACTATCGCTGCCAACGCACACACCTTATTGACGACTCCTGCTGCCAACAAACTCTACAAAGCAGATAGCAACGGCGTCGCTTGGCATCAGCATACTCATCTAAAAATCGCCGCCGGTGCCACGCTAGAGTGGCTACCGCAAGAGACCTTGGCTTTTGATGCCTCAATTGGCGAGCAAACTATCATTCTTGACTTAGAAGACAACGCCAAATGTCTAGGCTGGGAGATTCTTGGCTTAGGACGTCCTGCCAGCGACTTGCCTTTTGCAAATGGTCACCTCAAGCAGCGCTTCGAACTCACTCGTAGCGGTCGTCCCTTATGGATCGAGCGTCAAAGTATCGAGCCTACGCACGCGCGGTTTGACGGTATGTGGGGGCAAGGCGGTGCGACAGTACATGCGACATTGTGGGCTGTGGGATTAGAAGAGCCCTTAGATGCCATTACCGCTCTACGCGAGCAGATACCAGCTGGCAGGCATTGGGCGGTGACCTATCGCCGCGGCGTGTTATTGCTACGCTATTTAGGCAAGGAGCGTAACCAAGTTTGGGAGTTGTTCCAGCAAGCGCGAGAAGTGCTTCGTCCTAGGCTTACTGGCATAAATGCCACTACCCCGCGTATTTGGTTAACTTAAATGCCTTAATTTTAAAGGCCATAATCTTACATACAATAATAAAGGAGTCGACAATGGAGTTAACGCCAAGAGATAAAGATAAGTTGTTATTGTTTACCGCCGGTCTGCTCGCTGAGCGTCGCCGTGCTAAAGGCATTAAACTCAATTATCCTGAGTCCATCGCCTTGATTAGCTGTGAGATTATGGAAGGCGCGCGCGAGGGCCGCACAGTAGCTGACTTGATGGGCGCTGGCCGAGAGATTTTGACGCGGGATGAGGTGATGGATGGCGTGGCTGAGATGGTCGAGAGCATACAGATCGAAGCTACTTTCCCTGACGGCACCAAGCTTGTGACCGTTCACAACCCTATTGTATAAGGAGAGCGCTATGATTCCTGGTGAGTATAAGCTAAAAAACGAGGATCTTGAGCTGTGCGTGGACCGTACAAGCTTCACTATAAACGTGTCTAATACCGGTGATAGACCCGTACAAGTCGGCTCTCACTATCATTTCGCTGAGACTAACAAAGCACTAAAATTTGATCGCAAAAAAGCTTATGGTCATCGCCTAGCGATTGCGGCAGGAACAGCGATACGATTTGAGCCGGGACAAAATCGTGATGTGCCCTTACTTCCTTTTTCAGGACTGCGTCGTATTTATGGCTTTCACGGAGAGGTTATGGGTCCGCTAGACTCAGACGACACTCAACACAACAAACAAGAGGGCAAGCAAAAACAGAACCAAACATCAGACTCGGGGGCATCATCATGAAAATTTCTCGCCAAGCTTATGCAGATATGTACGGCCCAACGACTGGTGATCGCGTGCGCTTAGGCGATACTGAGCTGTGGATCGAAATAGAAAAAGATCACACCCACTATGGCGAAGAGGTGATGTTTGGCGGCGGCAAAGTCATCCGTGACGGCATGGGTCAAAGCCAGCGCTATGATGAAGCGGTCATGGATACCGTCATCACCAATGCTATCATCATTGATTGGTGGGGTATCGTCAAAGCTGATGTCGGACTCAAAGATGGACGCATTGCCGCTATTGGAAAAGCAGGCAATCCAGATACGCAGCCCGATGTCGATATCGTCATTGGTCCAGGTACCGAGATTATCGCCGGTGAAGGTCAGATTCTAACCGCAGGTGGTATCGATACGCATGTCCATTATATCTGCCCGCAGCAAGTCGATGAAGCACTCATGAGTGGTCTGACCACGATGATTGGCGGCGGTACGGGGCCTGCGACCGGATCGATTGCAACCACGCAAACGCCGGGTCCTTGGCACATGGGTAAGATGATGCAAGCGGTTGATGACCTTCCTATCAATATTGGCTTTTTGGGTAAAGGCAGCTCAAGCAATCCTGAGGCACTAGAGCAACAAGTCAAAGCAGGCGCTATGAGTCTAAAGATTCATGAGGATTGGGGCGCAACTCCTGCTTCTATCAGTAACGCCCTAGACGTCGCTGATCGTTATGATATCCAGGTCGCTCTCCATGCCGACAGCTTAAACGAATCGGGGTTTGTAGAAGATACCATTAGCGCCTTCAAAGGCCGCTGCATTCATACGTATCACTCTGAAGGAGCAGGCGGCGGTCATGCGCCTGATATCCTCGTTGCCTGTAGCCTCCCAAATGTCCTGCCCTCTTCTACTAACCCTACTAGACCATATACTATCAACACCGTTGACGAGCATCTCGATATGCTCATGGAGTGTCATAACTTAGATGCCAGTATCCCAGAAGATGTCGCCTTTGCTGATTCGCGTATCCGCCGAGAAACCATCGCTGCCGAAGACATCTTACAAGATTTAGGGGTCATTTCTATGATGTCGTCTGACTCACAGGCGATGGGCCGTATCGGTGAAGTGGTGTGCCGCACGTGGCAAACGGCGCACAAAATGCGCTTACAACGTGGGTTATTACCAGAGGATCAAGAACGCGGTACTGATAATTTTCGCGTGAAGCGCTATATCGCCAAATACACGATCAATCCTGCTATCACCCATGGCGTTAGTCATGAAATCGGCTCGGTTGAAGTGGGTAAGTTTGCTGACTTGGTGTTGTGGAAGCCTAAGTTTTTTGGCGTCAAACCTTCTATCATCCTAAAGGGCGGCATGATCGCAGGCGCCGCTATGGGTGATCCCAACGCCGCTATCTCCACACCGCAGCCTGTACATTATCGCCGGATGTTTGGGGCGCTTGGCCGCGCTGCTGCCGCGACTCGCATCACCTTTGTCAGTCAAGTAGCAATGGATACGGGACTCGAAGAAAAACTGGGCTTAAAAAGCCGCTTGGTCGCTTGCAAAAACGTCCGTCAGATGCGCAAAAGCGATATGAAGCTCAACGATGCATGCCCAGAATTGACGGTGGATCCGCAGACGTATGAGGTGCATGCAGATGGCGAACTACTCACTTGTGAGCCATCATCCGAGCTGCCACTCGCCCAGCTTTATCATTTGTTTTAAACAGAGGCTAATATGCTTGAATTAGTAACGAGAGTCGATAGTGATCAAATAGACAAGAGTAAACAATACGATACTTTGACACTGCCTTATGAGCTACGCATTCGCGGTCGTCTCAAAGCGACCACGGATCAAGGGCAAGACGTTGGCCTATTTCTTGATCGTGGTCCTGTAATGCGCCATGGGGATTTGCTAGGTACCAGTAGCGGCGAGATTATTCAAGTGCGCGCGGCTGACGAACCTGTCACGACCGCTTATATTGAGAACGGTCTACCGCTTGGGCGGCTGTGTTATCACTTAGGTAATCGTCATGTATCGCTCGCTATTGGTAGTGATAGTGATGGTCGTCATTGGGTGCGCTTTGCGCCCGATTATGTCCTAGAAGAGTTAGCCGAACTGCTAGGTGCAACGTTGATTCATCATGAGGCGCCATTTGATCCTGAGTCTGGCGCTTATGCGCAAGCGGGTCGTGAGCACGCGCACAGTCACAGTCACGATCACAGTCATAGTCACTCTCACAACGACGGCCATACTCATGATGAAGGAAGTATTCATAATGATGGACACAAGCACGCACATTAAAGAGTCTACCAGTACAATCAGTGATCTGGGATTACTTGGCTTGATGCAACTGATTAGCCCTGCGCTGCCTATCGGCGCATTTGCCTGGTCACAAGGGCTTGAGAGTGCTTTTGAGCTGGGCTGGGTCACTAATGAGCAAGAGCTTGGTGAATGGCTGACGGGCGTACTTGGCGATGGTCTGACGCGCTGCGAGCTGCCTGTATTATCTCGCTTGCAAGCTTGCTGGGCTGCAAACGATAGTGACGGCTTAGCTTATTGGAATGACTGGATACATGCTAATCGAGAGACCGCTGAGATCAGCGATGAAGACACCCTTTTGGGTATGGCGCTCATGCGTCTGTTAGTCAGCTTAGAGCTGCAACCGAAGACGCAGTGGGGTCATGCCAAGCTGCCGGATAATCCGGGTTATGTCACGATGTTTGCTTGGACCGCTCATCAGCGTCAAATTCCTGTACGTCAAAGCCTACTTGGCTTTGCTTGGGCTTGGCTTGAGAACCAACTGGCGGCTGCTTGTAAGGCATTGCCTTTAGGCCATACCGCAGCACAGCGCTTAAACGAACAGCTACGCCCACAACTGGTGGCGGCTGTCGATACTGCGTTGGTATTAACTGATGAAGAGCTAGGTCCGATACTTCCAGGCTTAGCGCTGGGTAGTGCGCATCACGAAACCCAGTATTCAAGGTTATTTAGAAGTTAGTTTTTAACATAGTAATGATTTAATTTTACAACTTTTTGGTTTTTATATAAGGACAAGTACCATGAAACATTGTTTACGAGTAGGCGTCGGTGGCCCAGTGGGCTCTGGTAAAACAGCGCTGCTACGCCAGCTATGTAGCGCCCTAAAAGACCATTATGATATCGCCGTAGTCACCAACGACATCTATACGCGTGAAGATGCCGACTTCTTATTAAAGCACGATGCCCTGCCTGCCGACCGTATTCTTGGCGTCGAAACAGGCGGCTGTCCGCACACTGCTATTCGCGAAGACGCTTCTATGAACCTAGCCGCGATTGATGACTTACAAAGCCGCCACCCTAATCTAGAGCTGGTGTTAGTAGAGTCAGGCGGCGATAATTTAGCGGCGACTTTTAGTCCAGAGCTTTCTGATTTGACCCTTTACGTCATCGATGTCGCTGCTGGTGATAAGATTCCGCGTAAAGGCGGCCCTGGTATTACCAAATCAGATCTGCTCATTATCAACAAAATTGATATCGCTGAATACGTCCATGCCTCGCTCGATGTCATGGAGCGCGACTCCAAAAAAATGCGCGGCGAACGGCCGTTTATATTCACTAACCTCTATGACGGGATTGGCGTAGAAGAGATCATCAGCTTTATCTTAAAACAAGGTATGCTACCTGAACGCCGTCCTGGAAAAGTAGCAGACAATGCTTAATCCATTAAGATTAAGAACGATAAAAAAATATCTATTAAAAAACCACTATCCACACAGTCTAGAGTAATCAAAAAAATAACAGGGAGAGGATGATGAATAAAATGACTGGTTTACCGACGAGTAAGATCACAAGTAAGATACTGATGACCCTAGGTCTCATGCTCACTGCGACTCTAGCCTTTTCTCATCCTGGGCATGGCGAGCAGGTGAGTAATGGCTTTCTTAGTGGCTTACTCCATCCGCTGATGGGTCTTGACCATTTATTGGCAATGGGCGCTATTGGTTTTTGGAGTATTCGCCAAAATACTACTATGAAGCGCGGAACGCCTTTATTCGTTATCGCTGGCATGATCGTGGGTGCAGGATTGGCTTGGGCAGGCGTAAGTTTGGCCGGTGTAGAGACGGGAATCGCCATGTCAGTACTACTAGTCGGCGTGCTCATTGCGACGCTGGCTAAACTACCAACGGCTGTAGGCGGTAGCTTAGTGGCGCTGTTTATGATCGCTCATGGCTATGCTCACGGTACTGAAATGGCGCAGGGCTCCAGTATGCTGCTGTATATGTCAGGGTTTGTCATTGCTACATTAATCATTACTTTTGTGGGTCGCGGTCTAGGTCAGGCGATGCTCAAAGCTGATAACCGTATTACTCGTGCCTTAGGCGGCGTGGTTGCTATCATTGGTGGTGTATTAGCTGCTGGCTAATCTCTATTAATAAAACACCAATCATTACTACCCTCAAAAGCCGCACGGGAGTCCTGCGGCTTTTTGAATTTGTAGATATTTATTCGATTTAAAGGGTTTTGCAAGCGATAAACCATAACGTTTAGAACTTATACGCAACACATATCCATAAAGGAGTATATCGATATGAATAACGACATAAAAAAAGTATCAAAAAATACGGATAGTGCCCCAAAAAATGTCGCATCTAGCCAAACGGTGGCATTTTCTCATTACAACTATATCTCAGCGCAGCTCCCTCTCAATACTACGACCAATGATTTGGTCGCCAATAATATACGCGTGCAAGCCACTCAGTGTCTAAAAAATATCAAATCTATCGTTGAAAGTATCGAGCACGATATGAATGATGTGCTCAAAATTAAAATATATCTAAAAGAAACTGCCAATATCGAAAATGACATCAAAGCCATCGATACGATCTATGCCGCATTTTTTCAAGGATATCTGCCCACAAGGACCATTGTGGCAGTATCGGCACTGCCTAGAGATGCTTTGTTACAAATGGATGCGATGATCTCAAATGAAGAAGGTGTACACCCACAAGCCACTGATGAGATGGTAAAGGTCAAAAACGACACTGAAAAAGCACCTAAGCGCTCTGTGTCCCCTCAAACTATTGCTTTTTCTCATTACAATAATATCTCGGCCCAATTGCCAGTCGATAATGACACCGGAGAGATCATAACAGGAGGGGTAAAAGAACAAACCAGACAGTGCTTAGAAAATATCAAGGCTATTTTAGAAGATATTGAAGTCCCCTTACACGAAGTGGTTAAGATAAACATCGCTATAAAAAACCTCTCCGATATGGCCGATGTCGATGAGGTATACAGTAGCTATTTTCCAGATTCGGCAAGTGGCGGCTACGTTCCTGCGCGCACGATTATGGTAGCTTCATCCCTGCCTATGGGCGCTTTGCTACAAATTGATGCTGTGGTATCACACGAGGATGGCACCTCATCGACAGCGACTGAAAAAGACTATGATACTGTGATCAAAGCGAATAATACTGACCATGCCCCAAAGAGCTCATTATCAACGCAAACGGTCGCTTTTTCAGATTATAATCATCTCTCAGGTCAGCTTCCTATCGACCCTAAAACAGATAAAATAATCGACGGCGATATAAGCGCGCAGACCAAGCAATGCTTAGAGAATATCAAAGCTATCGTAGAGAGTGTCGATCATGTCATGGATGATGTCGTAAAAGTAACTATTCAACTTAAAAATATCGAGGATATCGACGCGGTAAACGAGGTTTACACCTCTTTTTTCCATGACGACTTGCCTGCTAGAACCGTCGTTGGCGTATCGGCAATTCCTATGGATGCATTAATTCAGATTGAGGCTATCGTCTCTAACGCTGAGGGTACACCGTTAGAATAACAACGCCATTGCTAGCGATGATCTAAAACGCTTAATGACTGCCAACACTTCTAGATTGAAAAAGTTAGCGTACGTTTCTTCATAACATCTATACCACTTTTGCCTCAAGTATTAGCGTACTTGGGGTTTTTTCTCTTTAAACTTTTCTTTTTTACTGCTTACCGATCTCGATTATAAATGGAGTGTTTGGCTCAAAGCATTGAATATAGACAACACAAATTATACTGATACCTAACTATCACTATCCTAAAATCTGCACCTTTAATATAGGGCTCAAGCGTGAATGAGCCTTATTTAACCTCGGTCAATACTACCAAATAGACTTTTGGTAAGTCAGCAGTGCTAAGCAAAGGTACTGATGTAACCGCCATTGGCTAGTCTTTTTATATGAATATCAAAACATGTGATAAGTATAATCACATGCCAAGGAAACGCTATGGCTTTTCGCCCCCCGTTAAAACAGCTACATATCAAGACTCAAGATACAGGATTTTTTGAGGGCCTCAACCGCTTTGTGGTGTTGACTGCTCTATTATTAGTGACCTTAGTAGTGGCTTGGATATTAAGTGATATCGAGCGCTCTGGTATTACGCTCAGCGCCATAAAAAACTGGTCTTATGCCAATCTCAATGGTTATTACACTTACGCCATCGCCTTTTATATTATCGTTTGTTTAACCGTCATACTTTGGCCCTCATTTGGGCGAACTAAACTTGGCAATGACCCCAATGGCAAGCCTGAATTTTCAAACTTTTCATGGTTTTCAATGATTTTTGGTGCCGGTATTGGTATTGGGGTATTGACTTATAGTGCTGCCGAGCCGCTTTGGCATCTGGCCAGTAACCCCGAGACTATCATGTCAAAAGAGCTGATTATGACTGCGCTAAACAGCAATGGCATCAAGCTACCTGAAGGTGCGGACGTCTTTGCTGTTTATCAAGATCAAGTTGCCGCTAATACGATAGCGCCGATTGAGGGTGTGGTTATGCCTAGAAGCGAAGAGGCATTAGCAGCAGCTTATCGCTATTCTTTTTTGCATTGGGGCGTTGCTGCTTGGGCAACATATAGCTTAGTCGGTATCTGTTTGGCGTTTTTTAGTTATGCCCGTGGCCTGCCGCTGACGATGCGCTCTGCGCTGACGCCATTATTTGGTAAACGTTTAGAGGGTAAGCTTGGCGATATCATCGATATCTCGGCGGTGATTGCCACTATCTTTGGTATCTCACAGACCATTGGGGTGGGGCTGAGTACCTTTGCGTCAGGCCTATACAGCATTACCGGAGCGGAGTGGCTAGTGACTAGCACGGTGAGTCCTGAACCGACCACTGGTGCGCTGCTACTGTCTTTATTTATAGTTATGTGTTTATCGACTGCCTCTGCTCTATCGGGAGTGGGACGCGGGGTAAAATGGCTCAGTAATATTAATATGGTATTGTCTATCCTACTACTGGCTTTCTTTTTGATCTTCGGCGCGACGATGTTTGCTTTAGAGATGCTCGGTAAAGGTATTTTCAACTATATCGTCAACCTACCGGCGATGATGTTTACCGTTTGGGACCCAAATACCGAGCTTGGCGGTTGGCAGACTAGCTGGTCTATTTTTTATTGGGCGTGGTGGATCGCGTTTGCGCCATTTGTCGGTATGTTCTTAGCCCGTATCTCTAAAAATCGTACCATTCGCGAGTTTGGCTTGATAGGTATCGTTGCCCCTAGCCTGACGCTATTTATTTGGTTTTCTTTAATCGGTGGTACGGGTATCGATTTGGAGCTAAGCGGTATCGCAGGAGGTCAGATATTCGACTCAGGCGTAACTGCCCAGCTATTTGAAATCATTGGCTTTATGTTACAGCCAGCTGTGGCTATCGGCGTCTCCGCTATGGTGGTGGTACTACTGCTCACTTATTTAGTCACCTCAGCCGATTCGGCAATACTAGTCGTCAATATCATCAATGCCGCAGGCGAGATCAAAGTTAAAAACAGAGCCAAGCATATTCTTATTTGGATTGTTGCTTTGACCGCCGTGATTGCCGCGCTGCTTCTCGCAGGTGGACTAGACGCCATTACTTCTGCCATGATTATCGCGGCTGTACCCTTCTCGTTTATCATTATCTTAATGGCGATCAGCTTATTAAAAGCGCTTATTGTCGATCTTATACAAGCGCGTAAGTCCTAGAGTCTTATATTTAACAACATCGATTTTCAGAGTTTATAACCTCAAGTAGGAATCTGCTTGGGGTTTTTACTTTTATTTAATAACATCTTTTAAGCCACCCTTCTACTCCCTCTTAGCTTAATATTTCGTCTCCCCTTAATCACATCATTACAGCTGACTATTTTTTATCATTATCTGTAAAAGATAACTAAACGCCCTTACTCTTTGTAAATCATCTATTTTATTTACAAAAAAATAAAGCTGACCATTTGGTCAGTTATTCTTTATAAATCATAAACTTAGTAATCGATCTCTTTTTCAATTATCTATATGGCTGATTTCATTCATTAATTTAGTATTGCCAGCACCTTTAGAACGTGATTAACTGTTTCAGATTGTTAATAAATATTGCAATGAGTAACTGAGAATTTTTTCAATTTACTGCGATTTGAGTTACTAGCGTTTTTAGCACTCTACCCGTTATTAGGATTCTTCACCGCTATTAACTCATGGTCTGGCAGTGCTTAACAGCCATATAGTTAATCCAATTTGAAAAAACCCAGTGCAGCTAGGATGAATTCTGCGCCGGCTCTGTCATAACAGCCTGTAAGGAAAATTTATACTAACTGCACGATTACATTAGCGTATCGATTTTATTTCGAACTGACTATATGGCAAAACAGACAAAAACTTCGCTCCGAAAGCTAAGGATTAGCTTTTATATTGATTGAACTTTTGTAAATTGAAGTCGCTTACGTTAGCCAAATACGACACCCAACGACTGTACATAAAGGAGTATTACTGTGCGTTATCACACCTCAATCGACCTACCTTCTGTGGCCCAACTCAAAAAGACTCGCTTAAATATTAAGCGCTCTTTTGCCAAGCCTTTAACCACTGCTCTCGTCGCAGTTGTGGCTTTAGCAGGTATGAGCCACTCACAAGCCAAGGTATTATTTTCAGATACGAGCGTCTCACTGCTGTACGGCGAGGATTACGAGTTGGCAAAAGATGGCGAGCTGACCACGCTTACTCTTGAACATGCCTCCACGCATACTTGGGGCGGAGTGTTTTTCTTTGTTGATCGCCTGCAAGGCGCTAGTGATAATGAGAAAAGCCGCGCCAAAGATATCTACGGTGAGCTGGCTCCTAAATTTAAAGTGGCGAGCTTTGATGATAGCTTTATCAAGCAAGTCAATTTTGCCGCTCAATATGAGTTTGGTTCTAATTCTAGCGGTTTTAGCCAAGACAACTATCTGGTTGGGGTCGGTGCTGATCTGGACGTGCCGATCCCAGGCATGAAGTATGCTTCTGCCTCCTTGTATCATGTCCTTAATAACAACTCTGGCCCTAATGACGCCGATGATCAGCAAATCACGTTGACTTATGGCTGGGAGAAAAACAACTTCGTTATTGATGGCTATGTTGATTACTCTTTTAACAATGATGACTTAGAAGATCAGCTGCATATAAACCCGCAGATTAAGTACAACTTACAACAAGCACTAGGTATCGACAACCGTGTCGAAGTCGGTATAGAGTACAGTTATTGGAGAAATAAATTCGGTCTAGATGGCGTCAATCAAAGCGTGCCAAGTGCGCTGGTAAAGGTACACTTTTAAACCTGAGTCTTTTTAGTACTTTAATAGCATAGATAACCCTCATTCATCTTAAAGGTTGAATGAGGCTTTTTTTTACTTCAAAATGACTTCAGACTCATTATAAAAACGGACTGATTAGATTATGACTGATAACTTACCAAAGGCCTCGCTAGGCTACTTCCCTACGCCCTTGATTGAACTGACACGCTTAAGCGCAAAGCTTGGCGGCCCAAAAATCTATATGAAACGCGATGATAATACCGGACTAGCACTCGGTGGTAATAAAACCCGTAAACTTGAATACATTATGGGTGATGCCTTAGCAAAGGGCGCGGATACAGTGATTACCGCAGGCGCTATTCAGTCCAACCATTGCCGGCAGACCGCTGGCGCTGCAGCAAGCTTAGGGCTTGAATGCCATCTGGTATTGGGCGGCAAGGAGCCTACTCGGCCGCAAGGTAATCTACTATTAGATAAAGTATACGGCTGTCATATCCACTGGGCAGGCAAGAACCGTAAAGGTGAAGATATTCCAGCGCTCGTTGAGCAATTAAAAGCTGAGGGTAAAAAACCCTACGTCATTCCCTATGGCGGCTCCAACGAGCTTGGTGCGGTGGCCTTTGTTGAGGCTTATGAAGAGTTAGACTCACAGCGTAGAGACATGAATGTAAGCTTTACTCATATTATCTTTGCTTCTAGCTCTGGTGCGACTCACGCCGGCTTAATGCTTGGTAATAGAATTTTAGAGACTAACTGTCAGCTAGTCGGTATAAATATCGATAAAGGTGAGATGGATAAAGTACCTTTTGATCAGCATATTGTTAACCTAGCCAATAGCACTGCTCGGTTGATTGAAGCCGATTATCAGTTTACTGCGAACGATCTGATACTCAACTCTAACTATGTCGGCGACGGTTACGGCGTAATCGGCGAGCTTGAAAAAGAAGCCATCGCAATGACTGCGCAAAATGAAGGCATCTTGTTAGACCCTGTGTATACAGGACGGGCTATGGGCGGACTCATTGACATGGTACGTACCGGGCAAATCACGTCAGAGGATACTGTGCTGTTCTGGCATACCGGCGGCGCGCCTGCACTATTTGCCTATGCGGAGGATTTAGATATACGTTAACGAAACTAGCACAGCGGATAAAACCTTCTAAATTGAAAAAATAGCAATGGGCTAGTATCTTCTTTGCTTAGTAATTGGATTTTTTAAACAACTCTATTTTTAAAGGTTTTTCATGGGTCAGATCAGTGACTGGATACTCTCTATCATGGCGAAGTTTGGCTACTTTGGCATTATCTTCGCTATGTTTGCCGAAAACGTCTTTCCGCCTATTCCCTCAGAAGTCATCATGCCCGCCGCTGGGTTTGCTGCGTCGAACGGTGAGCTTAACCTCATACTCGCGATATTAGCAGGAACGCTTGGCGCGGTACTTGGTGCTTTACCGCTCTATTATTTAGGCCGAGTGTTTAATGAAGAAAGGCTGATATCTTTTACCGAAAAATACGGCAAATTTGTCTTTGTAAAGCCTGATGATATCAAAGCTACTAATGAGTGGTTCGATAAACATGGCAAAAAAGCGGTGTTTTTCGGACGTATGGTGCCTGGTATTCGCTCGTTTATCTCTATTCCTGCTGGCATGAATAACATGGCGATGCTACCGTTTTTGGGACTCTCTGCACTTGGCGCTAGCATTTGGACGACAGGCCTGACACTAGCGGGTTACTACTTGGGCCAGAACTACGAGGTGATCGAATCGACGCTCGCCCCTTACTCGACAGGGATTGGCATCCTGATTGTAGTGCTTATTATTGGCTGGTTCGTTAAGCGCCGTTTATCTAATAAACACTAATAACCGCTAATGCCAATAAAAGCTGAGTGCCGATGTATTGATTTATTTATCAATAGCGTCTAGACCTAAGCGCATCCACTCTATAGCTTGCTCTTGATGCTCCGTCATCGCATTCCAGATGCCATCCTCACTGAAGATAGAATGAGTCTCGCCAGAGTGCTCAATGGTGACATCAGCCTCGCGGTCTTGCGCCCACTGCGGGCTAAGATAATAACCTTGCACCTCAGATAGCAACGCCTCTGCCTCTCTCCAGTCTTGCTGCGCTTGTAGCAGCTTTGACTGTAGAGCAGACCAACGCTCGAATTTTTGTTGTATGTCTTGTGGATCTATGGCTTCGCTCATAATATAACTCCTATTTTTTAGCTCTAAATAAGATGGCTTTAACTTAACAAAAACCGCTAAAACTTTATGAATTTAGCGGTCTGTTAAGTTAGATGATAGTCAAAATAATTCTACAAAATAGCCGCTATCTTACTAAATTAACGACTTAACTCTTCGCGGTTATGCGGCTCATTAAAGTCGATAACGGGGCCAAGTGGTACGATCTCAGTCGGATTGACATTATCATGGCTAGTATAATAATGCGCCTTGATATGCTCCATGTTAACGGTCTCGCTAATACCTGGCATTTGGTACAGCTCTTTCAGATAATTCCAAAGGTTAGGGTAATCGACAATACGGCGAATGTTGCATTTGAAATGACCCACGTAAACAGCATCAAATCTTACCAAAGTGGTAAATAGTCGCCAATCAGCTTCAGTGATGCTATCGCCTACGAGATAACGACTCTTTGCCAGACGCGCCTCTAACTTATCTAAACCATCAAAAAGTTCAGTTACTGCCTCTTCATAAGCTTGCTGAGTAGTCGCAAAGCCTGTTTTGTAGACACCATTATTCACTGACGAATAGACAAACTCGTTAATCTCATCAATCTCGTCTTTCAAGTCTCGTGGCAGCAAATCAAGCGGTTTTGCCCCTACCTCATCAAAGGCAGAATTGAACATGCGGATGATCTCAGACGACTCATTACTGACGATAGTATTGGTCTTTTTATCCCACAATACCGGTACCGTCACGCGTCCGGTGTAATCAGGCTTCGCCGCTGTATAAATCTCATACATATAATCGGCATGATTGATCGGGTCTTGAATAACACCGTCGCCCTCTTTAAAGGTCCAGCCATAATCGCGCATAAACGGATGCACTACTGACAGCGATATCATATCCTCAAGCCCTTTAAGCTTACGATATATCGTGGTGCGATGCGCCCAAGGACAAGCTAAGGAGACGTATAAATGATAACGATTCGGCTCAGCTTCAAAACTACCTTTCCCCGTTGGGCCAGCACTACCATCGGCGGTTACCCAGTTGCGAAAACCGGACTCTTCGCGTTTAAAGCGTCCGCCAGTCGCGTCAGTATCGTACCACTGGTCCTTCCATTGTCCTTCTACTAATAATCCCATGATATTTTCCTTATCTAAAGAGTATGTGTCTAAATGAAATTCATAAATTCTGCTTATTTTAAATTTAAGATGAGCACTAATAGATATACGTTCATTTTACCTTGACTGACTATAACATCTTAATCGTACTCTACAAATTAGTGCAAACGATTACGACCTTCAATCCTCAAACTCATTTATTATAAAGATAGAGATATAAGACGATATACCAATTAAATTGGCTGCTAAACACCTAATAAATAACAACTTCTTACATAAATTACCCGCCGTTACACTTAGGCTATTTTTACGACAATTCTTGTCTAATTCAAATTATCAAACCATATTATTATGAATTTCTATCTGAGTATTAGTTTTTTCATTGCATTGCTTCCTTATGCTCAAGACTATAAAAACAATTTTAAAATTATAACGATCAATAACTACTCATATTGGCCATAAATGGCGCGGATGCTCAAGGACAGATCATGACCGTTAATAAAGTGACTACTTTTACGCCTCATTTAAATAATAACCATCAACTAAATAATAACCATCAACGCCTCAACTCTCGTGATGAGAGTTTAGACGATGATAACGATACGGTTCGTTTAAGTTTTCAGATTATGACTCGTGCTGAGCCGCTTGAAGTAGTCGTAGCGACTATTGAGTCTTTGCTAGCCATTAAGTCGGCTGATGATGAGATTCTCATTATCGATAACAATCATACTGACAAAGCACTGTATGAACCTCTAGGCACTTACTGCGCCAATTTGGCAGGCGAGCTTAAGGTGCGCTTTTATCACGTCGATAAAGTAGATAATTTTAAATCAGGGGCGCTGAATTTAGCGCTAGAGTGGATGGATAAGCACTGTAGCCATATCGTAGTGGTTGATAGTGATTATCAAGCGCTACCTTATGCCAGAGACGCTATAGTCGATGCCATTAAAGACTATCCTACTCATGCTTTATTGCAGTTTCCGCAGTTTTATCGCGATAAAGGTCTTGATGATGTGCATAGCGAATTGAACCACTATTTTAATTATCATCTGTATCGTCCTTTTAACCGTCAGCGCGCGTTATCGACCGGGACTTTTGCGGTCATTTGTAGGCAAGCGCTTGTAGATCTAGGTGGTTGGTCTGGGGCTTCCATTACTGAAGATGCGCAAATGGGTGTCTTAATGCACCGGCAAGGGCTCAAGAGTCAGTTCATTCCAAAAATCATCGCGACGGGTCTGTTGCCAAATACTTTACCGGATCTCATTTGTCAAAGACAGCGCTGGATCTATGGCAATATGCAAGTATTGTCGTCTTACTTCGCTACTGATGAGCAAGCCTTGATAGCGGATAAACTACCTTTTAAGCCTCACAAAAAAGCTGAGCGCTTATCTTATATCAGAGCGCATTTATCGCAGCTTAGCGCTTGGGTGAACTTTACTGGCCTATTTATCTTATTGCAGCTAGCGACTATTTTTATAGTTACTGGCGCTCTATTACTCGATTTTGAAGCTCATTTTCAATTATTACTCGCGCCGTTATATGCAGTTTTTACCAGCTATGCGCTATTTTTAGCCCGACGTTTTTGGGCTTACAGTCAGGATAGCTCACCCCTTAATCAACAAGTCAGCAACTCTAAACAAACCAGCAATAATGCTAATGCTCTTCTACAAAAATTTAAGGGCCTAAAAAGACAAACGCGAGCTTGGCTGCTGCATCTAAACTTCTGGGAGTTTGGCGCTCTATCGTGGCTGCCAGTATTGTGGGGCCGTGACAAACCTTTTATTTGTACGCCCAAACAAGTTAATAGTAGTACCTCTCGCTCGACCTTTATAGCGAATATTAGGGCGCTACCTAAGTTATTGCTGTCGCTTAACTTGGTCACTTTACTACTAGTTGCACCTTTTTCTCCCCTTTATTCGCCTGTGCTATTTATTGGCGCTTTAGCTATTTGCTTGATCAAAGTGCTAGCGGCAAGCGTAGCGCTAGAAAATTATCGCTATCAGCAGGTAGATGCGCAAATTATTAACTTTAAAGCGCGTCGTCGTCCTAAAAATATTATTAAGCCAAACAAGCCAGCGATCTCATTATCGAAAGTAAAATCTATCAATCAGCATGCTATGAACAACCCCTATAAAGATAAGAAAACAGCTAATTCATAGTTGGTATTAAACTTAAAGAAAAGCTTAGAAAAAGACCGATACTTTCTTTGCAGACGTCAAAGGCCTGATATTTATTACTTTTTAACGTTGTAACCATTGCACTTAACTGGACGCTTTATGTCACCAATGAACCCACACGCTTTAACAGAAAGAACTTACGCAAGTAATAACGGTACGCCTCTAAAAATCGCCATTATCGCTCATTCGCTGTATCCGATTGCGCAGCCTTATGCAGGCGGTTTGGAGATGATTACTCAGCTACTATGTGACGAGCTAGTCGCGCGCGGCCATGACGTTCTGCTTTATGCCCATGAGGACAGCCAAACGCAGGCCAATCTACAACCGCTTATGACTCGCGAGCAATTTGATGCCCTAGTCTATGACAATGAGCATGACGCTGTCGGCATGAGCCGTGAGGATATGTATCAGTATCTCGTTTATCAGCAAGCGCTGGGTAATATCATCGCACGAGATAATCGCGGTGAGATTGATATCGTTCATAATCATAGTCTTTATCATGTACCGATGCTAACAGGACAAGTATTTGGCGAGCGCTTTTTTACCACTTTTCATACGCCCATTTTTCCGCACATACGCTTAGCTTTGTTAACTCTGCAACAGGGCACAACTACTCAATTCACCGCCATTAGCGCCCATCAGCAGCAGCTGTTTAATGAATTTGTACCATCACATGTGGTCTATAACGGTATCGATGTCACTTCCTTCAAAGCCAATATCGAGCCTATCCATGAGGAGGTTTATTTTTGGTATGGGCGCATTTGTCCCGAAAAAGGCACGCATTTAGCGATGCAATACTGTCAGGCGGCAGGCAAGCGCTTGATTATCGCTGGTCCTGAGAGTAATAAAGAATACTTCGATACCGAGGTCGCGCCGCTATTAGCAGCTGATGCAAATAAAGCCGACGGTGAAGCGCTGTTTACTTACGTCGGTCACCTAAGTAAAGAACAAATCAACGACTATCTGTGCCAAGCGGCGGCTATGCTATTTACGAGTACTTGGGATGAGCCGTATGGTTTGACCTTGGCTGAGAGCTTGGCTTGCGGTACGCCAGTGATAGGCTTTGATGTCGGCGCTGCCGCTGAGATTATTAACGATGAGACAGGTATTATTGTACCTAAGTGTGATGAGCAAGCTTTTGTAGCGGCTTTTGATGGTATTAAAACGATCTCAAGAGCGGCTTGTCGTGGGCGCGCTGAGCAATTTTGTTCAGTAGCGGCGATGGTTGACGGTTATATTGATTTATATAGGCAGGCTTTATCGCCGGAATCTTTAACACACGTTAACACTGTGAATGCCCATACTAGGTCTGAGCTCAAAGCTATTGCTTTCAATGCTCGTCAAATAAAAGATAACCTTAGTAAAGATGAGCAAAGAGCCATTTAGTGCAGCAATTATCTTTATAAAGCGTTTTAACTGAGTTGTTGTTAATACAATGAATTATCACTAAAAGTTTTTGGATATTACTCTTATGCGTATTGGCTATTATGCTCACCATCATGGCTCAGGTCATTGCCGACAAGCAGACAAATTGGCGGCACTCTTACCTGCAAGCTTACGCAAAAACTTTATCGTCTTTACAAGTCTTGCATCTGATGCCTATACCTTTACTACTGTAGCTGCAAGCCAAATTATTCGTCTTAGCCCAGAAGATGAGCGGGAGGACGATGTTCTGCTAGGCCGTGCAGGTCAGCATTGGCAGCCTGCCAGTTTGCACTACTCGCCCGTTGGTAATCGCGATATTCAAACTCGAAGTTGGCAGATTCTTAACGGTATTCAAGAGCATGACATTGATCTAATGATCATCGACGTTAGCGTCGAAGTCGCTACGCTCTGCCGCGCCGCTAGCGTGCCCTATCTCTACGTCAGGCTTGCTGGTATTCGCGATGATACGCCGCATCTTAACGCTTTTGCAGGAGCGCTTGGCCTGCTTGCACCCTACCCTAAAACCTTAGAAGCCACTCAAAGGGACGACTGGCTTCAACAGAAAACCTTATACTTAGATTTTTTACCTAATAAAAGTGCTAGGTCTATCTCCTATGCTGAATTTATAGCTTCGTTAGCTGATTTGACAGATGATAATGGACACAATCAAGAGAGTTCTAAATCCATTCGAAAACCTAATACCTATGAAAATAGCAAACAAAAACTAAAAATCATTACGGTGATTAAAGGCTATGGCGGGCATGAAGCCATCGATGCTAAGTTACCAAAACTGCGAGAGATGCACCCTGATGCCTTGATTGTATCGCTTGGGCCAATCGCTGATAATAAACGTAGCTATGTTGATATCGCCACGCAAGTAGCCGATGTCTCGCCTTTTCTCATGCATAGCGATCTATTGATAATGGCGTGCGGACTCAATGGTATCGCACAAGCTTATCATCATGAGACGCCATTGGTGGTATTGCCAGACGAGAGGCCGCATCATGAGCAAGAAGTGATGGCTGCAGCTTTGGTTGCACAAGGGCGCGCATTAAGTTGGCAGCAATTTATTGAAGTGTCTAAAAACTCACGCAGCTTTGACAATTTACTCCCTTTACCTACTAAACCGGATATCCATCAAACTAGTGACAACGTAAATAAAGCAAATACAAAAACAGCTGCCCAAGCTTTGATGGATAGCTTTGTTGATTATACGGCTAGCAAACCTTGGTTTCAGGACTGGTTATTGCCGCAATTGGCTACTGCTCCTGAACGATTAAAACAATAAGAATAAACTATGAATCCTGCAACTAAACCTCAGTCTAAAACTATCGACGTCAGCGTGATTACCACTTGCTATGGTCGTAATCGACATCTTTACAACCTTCTCAGTAGTTTAGCCAATGGTAGCGTGCAACCTAGTGAGGTTATTATTGTCAACGATGATGCTGACCCTGAGCGCTTGGCTCAATATCCACTCAATATCGTGCAGATCCCCACTTCGGAAAGTCGTTTAGCGGTAGCTAGTCAAGAAGGTTTGATATCAGATAACGAAGACAAGAAAACAAAAAAAACAGGTTTTGACATCGGTCGTAACCGCAATCTTGGTGCGGCTAAAGCCAGTAATGAGCAGCTGATATTTTTAGATGTCGATTGCATAGTATCGGCGACTTTTATCGAGCAATTCAGTGCAAAATTAACTGCTCATCCTGATGCGTTGCTAATGGGACAACCGCTCTACTTGACGCGTTCGCTAACCGATGAGGAGTCTCTACAGTTACAGCAAGGTGATTTGAGCAATACTAAATTAAATGCAATAGCGGTAACCAATCCTTATCGTCATAACCTTATCGACCAAGCTGTCGAACAAGCCATTGAGACAGGATCAAGTACGGTAAATACAACTCAAAGTACTAGCGAGCGTACGCAAGACTATGGCGCGTTTTGGAGCTTGTGTTTTGCCATTACTCAAAGCCAGTTTCAGCGTATAGGCGGCTTTGATACCCATTACGTTGGTTATGGTGCAGAAGATACCGATTTTGCTTTTATGGCACGCGCGCTAAATATTGAGTTTTATCTTACCAGCGATGTGGTTTTTCATCAGCAGCATAGCGTCTATCGTCCGCCGCTCAATCACCTATCAAGCATCGTTATCAATGCCAATCGCTTTTATGATAAATGGCAGCACTGGCCTATGGGCGGCTGGCTTAAGAGCTTCGCAAATATGCAATTTATCGACTGGCAGCCTGAGCAGCAAAACTCGATTACTCTCATTCGTCAGCCTACAGATAGTGAGATTGAGTCGGCTCATTGTGCCGATGCGCCTTACGTTTAAATTATGACTTAACCAAAATCACTTAGACTTTACAATAAAAAAAGCATCCTGACTCGGATGCTTTTTAGCTTTTGCTTCATTTTAGAAACAAACATTTAATCGTTAAGCTTTGATCTATGCCACTTCAATCGATGCCAATAATCACTTTTAAAAAAAGGCATAATCAGATCCGCTCACCAGCCAGTCAAGGACACGGCACTACGCTGGGTGATAAAACCATCTGGCGTTTGCCCGTTAGCCGCTTGCCAGCTCTGAAAAGCCTTGCGCGTATTGGTACCTATGATGCCATCAGCGCCTTTGGTATCGTAGCCAGCGCTAGTCAAACGGCGCTGCAAATTAGTCACTTGTAGAGTCGATAGCGGACGCTCGTAACGCGGCCAAGACTTGCGTAGGCCACTTTGACCTGTTATGGCTTTGCCGAGCAAGCTCACTCCCAAAGCATAGTTAGAAGAGTTGTTATAGACTTTGATCACATCGAAGTTTGGGCTTAGCAGCAGGATAGGACCATCTTTACCGGCTGGTAACCACAGCTCCATTTGTGTATTAGCATCTAGATTAACATCTTCTATAGTGTCGAGACCCATTGACGCCCATCTCGCAGCTGTTTGCTTAGTGCCGACTAAAGAGTAATCGAATGAGGCGGGAAGCGTTGCTTCATAAAACGGCGCAAGACCGCGTACCCATCCTGAGGCATTTAGATAATTGGCTGTAGAGGCTAAAGCATCCTTTGTGGACCAAGGGTTACGATGACCGTTGTAATCGCCATCGACGCCGTAATCCAACCAAGTCTTAGGAATAAATTGGGTCTCGCCCATACCGCCTGCCCATGAACCATCAAGCTGCGACCAAGAAATATCACCTCGCTCTAACAAGTCCGACAAAGCTAGTAACTGCTCTTCAGCAAACGGTTGGCGGCGACCATCATAAGCAAGACTCGCCAGCGAGCTTGGAATATAGCTGTTACCCGTGACCGCGCCAAAAGAGGACTCCATACCCCAAATGGCCGCAATGATCTCCGCATTGACACCATAACGCGACTCGAGACTAGATAAATAAGAGCGCTGCTCGTTAAATTTGCGCTGGCCAGTACTGACCCTACCATTTGATACCGCAGAATCGGCATAGTCCCACGGCATTTTTGAAAACTCCGGTTGGCTGGAATCAAGCGAGATCACCTGCTGGTTTAGATTAGCTGATGCTAATAAACGCTGAATATTATTGGGGTTTTTGCCCGCAGAGATCGCGCGCATAGTGAAATCTGATTTCCAGTCTGAGAAACTAGTATAGCTTGGTTTTGGTGCAGGCGTTACCACCTGTGGTCTGACTACTGGCTTGGGCTTGACGGTGATGGTCTGCGTTTGGGTGACTTGCACATTACCTTGGCGTACAGGCTTAGTCGGCTGAGTGGCAGGCTTTTGACTAGCACAGCCGATGATCATTAGCGTAGGTAGCAAGATAGCGATATGGTGTTTTTTAAATATCATGAGCGTCTCGAGTATTAATAACAGGAAAAATAAGGCAAATATAGGACAATATAAAACGAAGGCAGCAGTAGCACAATCCATTGCTCGCTAAAAATCACTTTAGCAACAAATAATAATAAAGTCGATAATATCAATAAATATTATAAAATATAAAAAAGGTCGCTACCTTTGGATAACGACCTTTATATCACTACGTTTATGGATAGAGTTTTGCTATCAAAAACTACCTTGCCAAATAGGCGGTCATATCCTCTACCCCATGCAAAGTCATCGGATACATATGATTGTCAAAGATTTGTCTTATCTCAGTAATGGTTTGCGTATAGGACCAAAACGCTGCTTCTTCAGGATTGAGCCAAGCGACCTTATCGAAATGCGCCAGCACCCGCTTGAGCCAAACCACTCCTGCTTCGTTATTCATATACTCGACACTACCGCCAACTGAAAACAGCTCATACGGCGACATAGACGCATCCCCTACAAATATTACTCGGTACTCACGCCCGTATTTATTAAGCAGCTCATAAGTTGGCATAGGGTTACTATGACGGCGGTTATTATCTTCCCAAACATAGTCGTAAAGACAGTTATGAAAGTAGAAAAACTCTAAGGTTTTAAATTCATTTTTCGCCGCTGAGAACAGCTTTTCTAAGGCTTCGACATGGATATCCATACTGCCGCCGACATCGAATAGCATCAAGACTTTGACACGGTTACGACGCTCAGGCTGCATATGGATATCGAGCACGCCCTTCTTAGCAGTGCGCTTAATGGTTTCATGAATATCTAGCTCATCCTCGCTACCGGTACGCGCAAACTGACGCAAGTTGCGTAGCGCCATTTGGATCTGACGCGTGCCAAGCTGCTTGTCATCATCGAGATTACGATATTTGCGCTGCTCCCAGACTTTGACCGCGCTGCCTTTACGCGACTCACCGCCGACGCGTACGCCTTCTGGATGATCGCCATAAGCGCCAAAAGGAGAGCTGCCACCGGTACCGACCCATTTACTGCCGCCTTGATGGCGCTCTTTTTGCTCTTTGAGGCGCTCCTCTAAAGCTTTCATCAGCTCCTCTAGCGAGCCATATTTGTCTAACAAACGGCGCTGCTCATCGGTGAGGTTCTTGGGATCGAGCTTGAGATCGAGCCACTCTTTAGGGATATCGGTCAGCTTATTCATCAGCTCGTCGATATTTAAGCTATCCACCCCTTCGAAATAATCCGCCATCGCCCGATCGAACTTATCAAAATGGCGCTCGTCTTTGACCATGCATAGTTTGATCAGTCGATACATATCTTCGCGGCTAGCGAAAGTAGTTAAGCTAGAGTCTTCAGGATGCGGCTGCATCATCAGCCCTTTATCAAGCGCAGCATTGAGATCGAGTAGTTCACGAGTGCTGACGGGTACGCCGTAACTACGCAAAGTATAGAAAAGTTTGATAAACATGGTTATGCCCTTAACTTGGAAGCATCGTCTATATTTTTTATTGGATGAATAAGCGGTAAGTTCGTATTCCAAAAATGATTGCTTTCAATAGTATCAATCACAGTCTCTAAACTCTCTACCGCCACACTATGAGTATTATTGTGAGTTTCATTATTATTTACAATGTTAAAGAGATACTGTTTATGTTCATTTAAAATGATAACCAACTCTTCAAAAGATAGTTTTAAAAACCCATCTATATATTCATGGTCAAACTCTAAGGTGGTATCCACAATCCATGAATGAATGCTAAATTTAGAGGGGTCAAGCCCTTGGTTAGGTAGAAAAACTTCTTTCACGTATTTAGCTTTTCGAGATAATTGATAAGCTGCTTTGTTTAACACAAAGTTTTTATATTCATATATTTCTTTAACACTACTTTTTATATAAGTAGATTTCAGCTCAATAATCAAAACTTTGTTATCTGATACGGCAATCACATCTATCTCACCAACGCCCGCCTCTAAAGGCTCATACTGACTATAGACTTTGTCTGTACACTTGCTTAATAATGCAGCTAAATTTTGCTCCATCAAATCGGTTTCAGACTTTAAATTGGCTCTATTTTTATACAGTTTTCTAAACGTATTTATGGTGGCTGTATTAAAGTTTTTCTGAAAAGTTATCCATGGTAGAGAAAACATATAGCCATCAAGCTCATAAAAAGACTTCTCTCCATAAAAAGAGCTTTCACCTTCTCGCAAATCTTGTGACCAAAAGCCTAAAATACGACTCATTTCTCTAACTCTTTTATTTTTACCACCTTTTAATATCCAATCTGACATATTAATAGCTTTATCTTTCATTCTTGAATGGTTCAAAGGCAATCTGTCTTGACCCGTTAAGACTCCTTTCATTACTAACTGTCCCAACGCTATAAAAGGATGACTTTCAGAATCATAAGCTAGCTTTTTAAATGGTTGAACAAAATTGTATTCAAAATGTGCCTGAATCATCAGCATAGTAAAGACTAAAGTAGATAAGTCGTATGCCTCATCAAAGTCAGCATTCTCTATACCATAAATTTCTCTTAACTGTAGAACAATACCTTGAGTTTTTGCTAACGCGGACAAATTAGCTTCAAAATTCACTCCTTTATCCAGCCGAGCCAGATAAGGACTCTGCTCCAAAGACTCAAAACCCCTATACAACCAATAACTTGATAAAATCGTTAATTTGTCTAAAAATAAGTTTGACTCTTTAACTTGTTCATTAAGTTTCAATTGACCTTTTTCTATAAAATAATCTGTACCTAAGTCAAAACAATAGCCATTGATAACTTGATCTAGATACAAATCAATTTCCACTTGATAAGCCACTAATTTTTTAAAATTATCATAACGGCTTATAAGCTGCTCCGTGAGTCCTTTACTTGTTAAAAAGGGCATCATAACGTTCTTAAAAGTCAATGCTAACGCCTTTTCTGTAAGCGCCTTTTTTTGAATATTAGCAGTAGTAATTATATAATTGAATGCCTTCCATACATTCTCAATTGAAACGTATGCTTTGCTATAGTCAATCCACAATAAAAGAGATACAACCCATATCATGGAAGAGTTTAGGTAGATTATTCTCCATCCATCCTTG